>JADFJI010000049.1:9038-10153 GCA_022566235.1 Chloroflexota bacterium | reverse complement strand
TCTCGACCCTGCCGAGATCTAGCACGACGGGGGAGCGGGGTTCAAGGTGGACGTCTTGATCGAGGGCGTGACCGATCTCGGCGGCTTCAAGTTTGAGATTCGCTACGATGAAACGCGGGTCAACGTGGCCGAAATCCGGACCGGCCCCTTCCTGGGCAGCCTCGGCGCGGACGTGACCTGCATCTCTCAGTTACTTCTGGGCATTGCCAGCTATGGCTGCGTGGCTGACGGGGTACCACCGCCCGGCCCAAGCGGCTCTGGAGTGGTCGCATCGATCGATTTCTTAGTGAAGCCCTCCCCCGCCGGCAAGACGGAACTCTTTCTCCAAGCCTGCGGGGCGGCTGATCCAAACGGCGCGCCGATAGCGCTCAACGGCTGCAAGGACGGCAGCTTTACGGTCAACCCAACGCCCGGCCCGCCGGCCGAGACGCCGCCGGTCCTAGAGCTCGACCCACCGAACCAGGGATAGTCTAACCGCATGAGCCCTCGATACGACGATGACTGGGCCGCCTCGCTGCTGGACGTGGAGGGGCGAAAAGCCTATGGCCATATCGAAGAAAATTCAGCAATTCCTCGAGGGATGCCTGGTCAGGAAACCCCGCGCTACGGAGGAAGTCCAGAGTCACTCGTTCGAGGTTAACTCCATACCCCTTTCTTTCAGGGTCACCTGGTATGCGACCCTCTTGGAACTCATCGATGGTAGTAGACTTACCTTCCGTAATGGCCGTCCAACCCTCCGGGTAGTCGATGCTAAAGCCGAAACCCTTAAACACCTGGGTCTGGGTCAGTTGGGTCTCGGGGACTCCGGTGGGCGCTGGTAGAGGCGTTGATGTCGAAGTTGGTGATGGGGACAGGGGTCGGGGTTGGCTCGGAGGATGAGCCGCAGGCCAGGGCTATGAGAGCGATGGCTGCCAACCCGCCGAATGTCGTGCTGATCATCTCCGACGATCAGGCGTGGACCGATTTTGGCTTCATGGGGCACGAACATATTCGCACGCCCCATATCGACCGGCTGGCAGCGCAGTCGCTGACGTTTACCCGCGGCTATGTGTGCGACAGTCTTTGCAGGCCGTCGCTGGCGACGCTCATCACCGGGCTGTATCCGCATCAGCACG
>JADFJI010000049.1:3972-9028 GCA_022566235.1 Chloroflexota bacterium | reverse complement strand
GCGCGCCTCATGGGTTTCATGTCGGTTACCTTCCTCTATCGGCGTTAGTGGGTGGGGTGACTCAAGACCGGGACAACGTTTTAGATGTCTGGACTCCGAAAAGGGTGCTGGTTGCCCAAGTGAGCAAATTAGCGCTAGTTATGCCAGGCCTGCTAAGGCACCAGAATCTGCACTTCCCACCCTCTGTCCTTGCGAGTGTAGAGGCGGCGGTCGTGGAGCCGTTCGGCCTCCCCGTGCCAGACCTCGATGCGGTCGGGCACCAGGTATACCCCCTTCAGGGACTTGGGGAGAAGGACATCCTCTGGGCTGGGAAATTTGCGGCGCATGGACTCTATCCCGTCCAGGAGGTGCTGGCGCGAGGGCACGGGGGTGGACTGGGGCTCGAAGGTGGGATAGTAGAGCTCCAGGAGCCGGGACCCGTGGCTCTTGTAGCTCCAGTATCGCTCCAGATCAGCATCGTCCATGGGGGCCAGGGGCCCCCGGACCCGGTACTGGCGGTGGACCGTAGGCCAGAAGAGGAGAAGCTCGAAGCCGGCGCCGGTGTGAAGCTGACGCCACTTGGGGCTGAGCTCGTTGATGAGGAGGCCGAACCCTCTACGGTCTATGTCACGTAGAGAAAGGGCTCGAACTGTGGCGCCGCCCTCGGGGGTGACCGTAGCAAGGAAGCAGACGTTGGCATTGGGATCGGATAAGCCCCTGGCCCTCTCACGCTCCGCTACAATCTCTTTTACCGGGTCCATCTGGTCCTTCATTGTCTTGGTGTCGGGCTTGCCTTCGCGATTCTGGGACCTATGGGGGGGTTTTTAATGGCACTTTCTACCATGCCCCCTGCATGGGACTCCCTTCGAACCTTTCCGTACGGGAAGGACAGGAAGGCGGGAGGAATTAGTTTTGGTCCTTCCCGACTTATACGGCTTATTAAACGGCCTCGCTGATAGGCGACTGGACTTGGGCTAATATCTTATGGTAGTATGTTGGTAATTGACATAATTCTCTAGCTCAGGATCCGATACCATCTCTACCACTTATCCCAAGCCTTCGCAAGAATCCACGACAGAACAGCCCCAGCAACCGCCCCTCAGGTCGAGGCCTAGTTCTCACCGCAATAGTGTAGAGCCTCGCCTTGCCTCCCTACCCCCGACAGCTGAGCCCCTTCCTGGGTCCAGCCGTTTCGGCGATATCCGGGTTTCGGGCGCCGTGCACCTGGCCCTTCAGGATATGGAGTACAAGGACCCGACCCCCATCCAGAAAGAGACCATTCCTATTCTCCAGGCCGGGAGAGACCTGGTGGGCCAGGCCCAAACGGGCAGCGGGAAGACCGCCGCCTTCGGTATCCCGATTATCGAAAGGGTAGACCCCGGCCTTCGTGACACCCAGGCGCTAGTCCTGGTACCCACCAGGGAGCTGGCCCTACAGGTCACGGGAGAGATAACCCGGCTTGCTGCTCACAGCGGCGCCCGGGTCGTGGCCATCTACGGCGGTGAACCCATCGTCAAGCAGTTCAAGGCCCTGGATAAAGGAGCCCACGTTATAGTGGGCACCCCAGGCCGGGTCATCGATCACCTTGGCCGGGAGACCATGGACCTCTCCCGTGTGCGGATAGCCATCCTGGACGAGGCTGACGAGATGCTGGATATCGGCTTCGCCCAGGACATGGTGAAGATTCTCCGAAGGACCCCCAGGAAGCGACAGACGGCGCTCTTTTCGGCCACTATACCGACTTTTATCCGACGGCTTATCTACTACCATCTCAAGGAGCCGGTCTGGGTGCGGATAGGTGAGGAGATCGAGATGGTGCCGGAGACCCGGCAGTTCTACTACGAGGTGGCAGAGAGGGATAAGCTGCAGGCCATGGTAGAGGTGTTGGGGAAGCCGGGAACGCAGAGCCAGACCCTGATATTCTCCAGGATGCAGGTCAGGGTGGACCGGCTGGTGCGGGAGCTGCAGAGGCTGGGGTACGATGTCCGGGGAATTCATGGGGGAATGCGCCAAAAGGAGCGAGACACTGTGATGCAGGGTTTCAGGAAGGGACGGCCTAATCTTCTGGTGGCTACCAATGTGGCGGCCCGAGGCCTGGACATCCCCGCCATCGACTGCGTCATCAATTTCGATGTCCCCGAAAAGGTGGAGGAATACGTTCACCGCATTGGCAGGACCAGCCGCATGGGAAGGCCCGGCACCGCTATCACCCTGGTCAGCGAGTGGAACATCGAGGCCTTTGACGCCATTAAGGAGAGGCTGGGCGATGCCATCGAGGAGCGGCCTCTCTCTCTGTACCAACCTTCAGCACGCTCCTAGCGGAGTGCCAATAGCGCTCTGAAATAGCCTACCCGAATCGGTGCTGACGTAGACCTGGCTGGGTTCCAGGGGGTCTCAGGTGAAGACAACGGCCATATCGTCTTCGGTGCTGAGGTCTAAGTTGAGCCACTTGTCCTCGTTGAAGGATAGGTGGCTCCTTTTCATTCCTGAACCACGGGAGGCTGTCGTATAATGCTCATTGCAACTCAGCCAGCGAAGGCCCAGACATGTACGAGGATAGAGACGAATTACAACAGATGCGGCGAAACGCGATCCTTACGATTTACACGGCTGCCCAATCAGAGCTCGAGTCACTACGAAGGCAAAGTTGGCAGATCCTTAGTCTCGTTTCTGGTTTCTCCCTACTAAGCGCTGCTGTTGTCGGCGCGACGTTAAACCTGAGAACAGGGGATCAGAACAATGTAGCAGGCCTTGTGGGGATCGCGTTGGCGAGCGCTGTTAGCGCTTTAGTGCTTTTCTGGCTTCTCGCCACGCTAAGACTTGTCGATCTTCAGAACCGCGCCAGATGTCGAATGAATCATATTGAGAATATACTCGGACTAGAACTATCTCCGATTTACGAGTCCGGCCCCTTGTTTCACAGAACGCTTACACTGACACTACTGCTCGGGTTGGTGCTCATTGCATTTTGGTGGTCACTTGCTGCCATCTTATTGCTTCGAGGGTAGCAAACAACCGCCAATCCCGGTCAAAGGTAGTCAGCCCCCTCACGAAATGTGTCGGCTTAACGGGTCAGGTTTGCTCTGAAGCGGAGGTGCGGCTGGCGCCGAAGACGGCCCCCGCCGTGGCCAGGGCCCCAATGTAACAGGCGCCGCCTATGGCTCCGCCGATAATCAGGACGCCGGCTCTTCCTGAAATAGCGCTGGTGGCAACTCCCAGAACTATCAGAACTATCGCCGCGATCGCTGCAAAGATGAGCCAAATGGCGAACCCGAAGACGAGGCCGGTGGTCAGGGCTGAGGAAGGCCGTCCCTTCCAGGAGGCCACTCCGATATACGCTCCCAAAAAGGGGCTGATGGGGCCGGCCACAAAGTGCACTAATGGAATGAACAGGACTCCGATGGTTATGCCGACGGTAATGAAGATTCCTTTGAGCATTGCCTCTTTTCAGTCGATGGCAACGGCGACCAGTGCCCCCACGGCGAGGGTCTCTATGTCCACCTTCACCGGCTCCCAGGTCTCGCCCCGGTCGGCGCTCTGAAATAGCCTGCCCGAATCGGTGCCGGCGTAGACCCGGTTGGGCTCCAGGGGGTCCCAGGTGAAGACAACGGCCATGTCGTCCTCGGTGCTGAGGTCCATCCTTTGCCAGGTATCCCCGGCATCGGTGGAGAGGTAGGCCTGGGCACCTTTTCTCCCTGCGTTACTGGCCACGCCCACGAGCACCCTGCGATGGTCGTCGGGCGGCGAGATAATGGGAACGGTGTAGCCGCGCTGTAGGCCTTCTTTGATGGACTGCCAGGTGTCGCCGCCGTCGTCGCTGCGATAAGGGCCTACGGCCGTGGCAGCGTATACAGTTGCCGGCTGGCTGTTGCAGATGTGCAGGGAGTGAACGTCGGTGTCGGTGCCGGGTAGCTGCTTCCAGGTTTTGCCCCCGTCCCGAGATCGGACTACGCCTCCAACCTCGATGCCCGCATATATCAGATCAGGGTCCTGAGTTGAGATGCGCAGGTCTCTGACATGGGCCTTGCGGCCGCCGTGAAATTCCCACTGGCTGGACTCGGGGACCTGCCTAAAGCCGGTGCACTCCTGCCAGGTCAGGCCGCCATCCTGGGAGCGGAACACGGCCGCGGGCTCGCTTCCCACGAAGATGATGTCCGGGTTATGGGGATGAACTGCTATGCTGTGGGCATAGTCGGTGGGATAGCTGTCCAGGCGCCGCCAGCTCTGGCCACCATCATCGGTGCGCCAGACACCAGATTCATAGGCGGCAAGGTAGGCCCTCTGGGGCGTCGATGCGCAGGGTGCGAACCGGGCGGCGGCATGGGCCAGGGCGGTCACGCCTCCCTTTTCCCAGATGCCGTCGGACTCCGACCTGGTCAAGACCAGGGCCCCATCGTGCATTCCCACATACAGCTTTGTCCTGGTTGAGCCATTTGTCGCCATAATGATCCTCCCTTTCGAAACTATGGGGGCCGGGCCATCAGTCTCATTGTAACGTGAATAGGATGCTCTGTCACAGGACCTGCGGTGAGTGTAAAATGTGGCTACTCACTTTAGGAGATGAAATGGAATGGACAGCGAAGAGATGACCAGACCCGATTACCTGCCCCTGCTCAATACCATAGCGATACACGAGCGGAACGCGGGCGTCTCGCTAAGGGCCTGGGCCGATGAGACCCCGAACCGGGAGCTGCGGGCCTGCCTCTCGCTGGTGGCGGCCCGGGAGACCAGCCATTACGAGGTCTTCAAGCGCCGCATCGAGGAGCTGGGATATGCCCTGGAGGAGGAAGAGGAGCCGGGCGACGAGGAGCGTTTACGGGTCAGAGGCTCCGGCATGTCCGATGCCGAGAAGGTCCGCTGGCTCCGGTCCAGGCAGCCCGTCATCATGGTGGACTACAGGGCCGCCGTCTCCGATGAAGGGATAGATTCCTTGACCCGCTCTTTGCTTGGATGGTTCGCCGACGAGGAGGCCGACTCGTCCAAAAGGCTGGCCGAGGCATACGGCCGGGTGGAGGCACAGGCGAGATAGAGGGCCGATAGTGTTGAATGACAGTTTCGACCATCCCCCCTGTCCCCC
>JADFJI010000049.1:0-3962 GCA_022566235.1 Chloroflexota bacterium | reverse complement strand
GGCATCTTATTAGAAAGGAAATTCGCAAAAAGTATAGTTAAACAGGCGATTTAAAACGAAGTTATCAAGAGACTTAGCAGAAAAGCAAAGGAAGTTAGAAGGGGGAAGAAATTGGGTTTGTCCCGAACTCGGGACAAACCCCCGGTATGGATCGACAAGTCCCGAGTGTCGGGACAAGCTCACCACGAGCGGGGGCTCCGCCCTTCTGGACTCCCGACGACACTCGGCCGAACGATGCGCTGATTTCGATTACAAGGTGCTAGGATTTACCGGAAGAAAGGACTGGTTGTACCGACCAGGGCTGTGCCAACCTGGAAACTGCGGCGCCGAAGGCGAAGATTCCGATTATGATCAGAAAAGCCAGGTCGTAGTTGCCCCGTGAGTCGAAGATGACGCCGGCCAGCAGGGGACCCAGGAGTGATGATGCTATGGTCGCCAGGGTCACCAGCCCGTAGATGGCCCCGAAGTTTTTCATCCCAACGGTGTCCTGGACCAGAATAGGCAATGTCGTTCCCATTCCCCCTATCCCGATGCCAAAGAAGGGCAGCGATATCCATAGGACCAGGGTGTCGGGCCCGAGAATCAGGGCTATCAGACAGAGGCTCTGTATCACCAGGCTAATCATGAATACATACCTGGCGAGAAAACGCTCGGTGAGGTAGCCGAAGGAGAGCTTCCCCACCATGCCGAAGACGGCCAGCAGGCTGAGGAACAGGGTAGCCCGGGTAAGGGAGAGGCCCTCGTTCTGCAGGTGGGGAATGATCTGGGTGAGGACTGCGGAGTAGGTGAAGGTTGCGGCGACTATGGCCAGGGTGAGGGCGTAGAAAGAGGTGCTGTGAAGGGCCTCTTTGACAGTGGACCCGGAGGCAGGGTCCAGACGCCGAGGCGTTCCGCTGCGGATAGGCGGTGCGGCGGCGGCATCAGAGGCCTGGGTCTCGTGACTGGGGCCTTCCCTGATCAGCAGTAGGCTGAACAGGGCGATGACCGCAGCCATGATGCCGAGGGCGGTGAACCCCCACCTCCAGTCTGTGCGGGAGATTATAAGCCCCAGGAATAGGGGCAGGGTCAGCCCTCCAAAGTTGGCGCCCATGGAGGAGACCCCCATCATCCTCCCCCGAGTCTCCGGGAACCAGGCGCTGACCAGCCGTGGTCCGGCGAGTATCGAGGCCCCGGGAAAGCCCAGGAACTGGAGGAAGCTGAGAGCATACCACTGCCACAGGTCGGTGATGAGGGGCCGGAGGAGGAAGCTGATGGCCAGAAGAAGGAGGGAGGTGGACATGACGGGCCTGGCGCCGATCCGGTCCAGGGCCCGTCCTACCAGGGGCGCCGTCAGGCCGGCAATCGCCGAAAAGGAGAGGGCAGCGTTCACCTGGGTCCGAGACCAGCCGAACTGGTCCTCCAGCGGCACGACGAATAGGCCGAAGGCGTAATGGGAACCACCGATGCTGATTGCCATGGAGGCAAACACCACCGCGATGACGGCCCAGCCGTAGTTGGGCCTGGCGGTCCGGGCCTCTTTGATCAGGGTGTTGAGGCGGAGAGCGATATACATCAGCGCCTGATGCGACCGGGGTAACAGGTGCCAGGGTAGAGGGTCACTGGGCCCTGCGGGCTGGAATCTGGTCGGGTAGGCCCTGCCTGAGGGCCTCGATGTGCTGGGGCCCGACTCCGCAGCATCCGCCTACGACCTGTACTCCCGCCTGGACCCACTTCTTGGCCTCGACCAGATAGGCCTCGGGGGAGATAACCTTGTCGAATCGCCAGTCGGGCCTGGCCCACCACCCCGAGTGGGGATAGGCCCCGAGGGGCCCGTGCCAACGCTCGCTTGCCTGTGCAAGGATGGGAAGGGTTTCGTCCACCTCGGAGTGCATGACGGCCACCAGTGACCCTCCAATGGCCATTACAGAGTCGAGGACTTGAACAAAGGTGAGGTTCCTGTCGATGACGTATTCGGACGGGACCATTATCCTCCCATCTTCTTCGACCCGGCTGCTGAATCCGATCCAGACGGGCAGCCCTGTGGCCATAGCGGCCTCCATTATGACGGGACCCCTTTCGATATCTCTAATCATCTCCAGCAGCAGGAAGTCTACGCCGGCCTCCGCCAGCAGGTTTGCCTGCTCGATATAGTTCTCCTTTAGCTCGGGTAGTGGGGGCACCCGTACGCCGGGGGATTCCCCGAGGGTGCCAAAGTGCGATAGAGACCCGGCGATGTAGACGGGCCTGTCATCAGGGGCGCTATCTCTGGCCTCCTCTGCCAGGGCCACGGCCCGGGCGTTGATGTCCTGCACCTGGTCCCCCAGCCCAGCCCCCTCCAGGCTGTGGCGCGCCGAGGAGAAGGTGTTGGTGGTGATTATATCGGCCCCGGCGCGGATGTAGTCTTGATGGAGCTTAAGAACGGTTTCCTGATGGGTCTTGTTTGCGATAGCACACCAGGCGGCGTGGTCCATGGGGACCCCACGGTGCTGAAGCTCGGTGCCTATGGCCCCATCCAGGATGAGGACATCGCCACCTTCAAGTCTTCTCTGCAGATCCGCTGTGCTTCCCTTCGCCATCGGATGGCCTTCCATTTGCTGGTCCGCCCGGGGCGGATACCCATGATTAAGGCCTATACAGGGCCCATGTCTCTATTTCGGCCACAAGTATAGAACATTGTCACATGGCATATCTGTTTCTCACGGTTGCGGTATCAGAGACTTGACGCTAAGATGCAACTGCCGCGCGGTATGGCATCTCATACGATCAGGACACACGGTCGGGTCCATCTCTAACAACAGCAGGAAGAGCGGCAATGCGATTTGATGGCAACGGTTACCTCAGATACCTTCCACGGGAGGCGGGCTCTTGACCTGGGCGGAGACTATCGTCGAGGCGTTGAAGGGGAATCAGGTTTCCCTCATCGCCTTCGTCCCTGACGTCAGCATCGATGTGGTGACCAGGCTGATGGAGGAGGACCCGTTCTTTCACGTGGTTGCCGCCACCCGTGAGGAGGAGGCGATAGGCATCGCGGCGGGGGCCTATGCTGCGGGCCGAAATGCGGCGGTGTTCATGCAGTCCAGCGGATTCGGCAACTGCATCAACGCCATCGCCAGCCTCTGCATCCCCTGCCGGATTCCCATACCCTTGTTCATCAACCTGCGGGGAGAGCTGGGGGAGTTCAACATCGCCCAGGTGCCCATGGGCCGGGCCACCCGCCCCGTTCTGGATGTCCTGGGCCTTCCTTATTACACCCTCACAATGGATGAAAACCTGGACAAGGTGGTAAGGGGCGCGCTGAAACTGTGCTACAGCAGCCGGGAGCCCCTGGCCCTGTGCCTCACGCCTCTGCTGCATGGAGGCAAGCTTGCATAGGCTGGAAGCAACAAGGCTGCTGCTGAAACACGTACGAGATGAGGCGCTGGTGGCTAATCTGGGCCCCACCGCCGATGAGCTGTGGCATCTGGGGCACCGGGACCGGAACTTCTATACCTTCGGGTCCATGGGCCTCTGCTCCTCCATCGCCCTGGGCATGGCCCTGTCTACCGAAGGGAAGGTCGTCTCCCTGGACGGCGACGGCTCTCTGTTGATGAACATGGGCACCATCGCCACCATAGGCCGGGAGAGGCCCGGGAACCTGATAGTGGTGGTGTGGGACAACGAGGAGTGGTGCCAGACGGGCCACCAGAAGAGCCATACCGCCTTCTATACCGACCTGGAACGTGTGGCCAGGGGCTGCGGGATCGAGAAGACGGCCACCGTGGATGATCTCGAGGGCCTGGAGGCGGTCTTCATGCAGGCCCTGGAGGAAGAGGGCCCCTGGTTCATCGTGGCGAAGATCGAAGAGGGAGAACCCCTGCCGGTGATGCCCATCGAGCCGGAGATGACCCTCTACCGCTTTCGTAAGTCTTTCACCGGTTGAGGCGTCCCATGTGAGCGCCCCGGCGCAGGTCTTGCCGGCGCTATCCCCCGGCCCTCTCAGGGGT
>JADFJI010000402.1 GCA_022566235.1 Chloroflexota bacterium | reverse complement strand
ATCTACCTCCCCTTCACGGGGTCCCAGTAGCCATAAAAGACCTGGAGGAGACCCGGGGAATCCGGACCACCTACGGATCCCTCGTTTATGAAGACTTCGTGCCTGATGAAGACTCTATCATAGTGGAGAGGCTTCGCCGGGCCGGGGCGATCATCCTCGGCAAGACCAACACGCCGGAGTTTGGCCAGTCCAACACCACGGAGAACCGTCTTGGCGAGGACTGCTGTAACCCGTGGGATACCACCCGGACCAGTGGCGGCTCCAGCGGAGGCTCGGCGGCGGCACTGGCTGCGGGCCTCTGTCCCCTGGCCGTGGGTACCGACGGTGGGGGGTCGATACGGGTGCCGGCGGCCTATTGCGGTGTATTCGGCATGAAGGCCACCCACGGCAGAGTGCCCGCCGGAGACGACGGATGGGCCCTCTTCTCCGATGCAGGCCCCATGTCCCGGACCGTCAGGGATGCCGCCCTCATGCTAAAGGTTGTGGCGGGCCGCGACCCCCGGGACAGCCTGTCCATCAGGGAAGCGCCCCCCGACTTCCTCTCGGCCCTCGATGGGGAGGTCAAGGGGCTGAGGGTGGGGTGGAGCCCCGACCTGGGCTTCGCCGCCGTTGATGGGGAGGTGCTGTCCACTACCAGATCGGCCCTGGGGCTCCTGGAAGAGATGGGATGCCACGTTGAAGAAGCGACCCCCGATTGCGGCGAGCCCTTCGAGATATTCGCTACCATCGTTCTCGCCGATACCTACGCCGATAAGGGCCATCTGTTGGATGACCATGCCGACAGGCTGATGAGGTACGTCAAGTCCACCCTGGAGCATGGCCAGAAGATTACTGGAGCACAGTACGCCCAGGCCCTGCGCAGGTTGTGGAGGTTCCGGGCCAGTATGCAGGACTTCTTCGATAGGTACGACCTCCTGGTCACCCCCGCGACGGCGGTGCCGGCCTTTCCCCTGCGGCAGCGGCCAGCGGTGATTGCGGATAGAGAGGTTGCAAAGCTGTGGGGTGCGGCCCCCTTTACCGCCACCTTCAACCTGACGGGTAATCCGGCGGCCAGCGTGCCCTGCGGCTTCTCTCCCGATGGCCTGCCCATCGGGCTCCAGGTGGTGGGGCGGTGGGGGGAGGACCTGACGGTGCTGAGGGTATCGGCAGCCCTGGAGCAGGCCAGGCCCTGGGCCCAGCACCACCCACCGGCATCCTAGGCCCATCCCGAAATGCGCCGCCGTAAAGGCACCACAGTCCTTACAGGAGGTATCTGGAGATGTTCGGGCGCTATACAAAGTTTGGATTACTGGCTCTCGATGGGTTTTGTTTGCCTGATTAAGACTTGCCCCGGCTGGCTCATAGCACTAGTCCTGTTCACGGCCTGTGGACAAGATACGGTGATCCCTGCTCCCTTCAATACGGCGATACCGTGATGTTCAGAAGTAGGGGTAGCCGATAGGTCGCGTATCGTATCCATGGGAACGGGCTCTTTTTATAGGCAGTGGGGGTGACCAAGGTCTATCGAAGGGCCTGCTTTGATGAGGACGACGACCGACGGCTTTACATGCAGGTCAGTGAGTTTGACACTGCGCATGGTGCAGCTGACTACTTCGTTAATGCTGATTCTAGTGAACGCTTTGCTAGGAGCAGCGAGGACCCAGTGTGTTGTGCTAGAGTACACTCGCCTTTCCCATTCAAACCGGATTCGGTGAGATACTGGACCATAGACCACCTCGATTTATTCGCCGATGATTTCCCAAAGGATCACGGGCCAATCACTCTTTTGGCGAAGGTCCGCTATGGTATATATGTGCTTTTGTATCAGGTCCAGCGGATCAATCCAGGCTTCAGTATCTATGGCCCTCGACTTTACCCCCGTGGGACCAGGATGCGGCAGTATTATATACAGCTCTTGTGACGACAGCTGGTCGATTGATTCCAGGTGGCGATTAAAGATCTATATCTGTAACAGCTGTGACTACTGGTTGACAAAGGCTCAGCTCTCCGTGTTGTACATGCACCTGCACCCAGC
>JADFJI010000401.1 GCA_022566235.1 Chloroflexota bacterium | reverse complement strand
GGTCGAAGGTCCCCAACCGTCCTTCGACCCTCTCAGCACCCGGGGAGTCGATGAGCCCGGGGATGACGCAGTTGGCCCTGATGCCTAAAGAGCAATACTGGCTGCTGGCGGTCTTGGTCAGCTGGACTACGCCGGCCTTGCTTACGGCATAAGGAAGGGAGAAAGCGCCGCCCCTCAGGACTACGGAGGACGCTACGTTCACGATCGTGCCCCCGCCCCCTCGAAGCAT
This sequence comes from Chloroflexota bacterium, assembly GCA_022566235.1. Taxonomy (GTDB): domain Bacteria; phylum Chloroflexota; class Dehalococcoidia; order Plut-88900; family Plut-88900; genus JACZVB01. The sequence continues at coordinate 1,786 of JADFJI010000401.1, read as the reverse complement.
GGCAGGGATGGCGTATTTGCAGGAGAGAAAGACCCCCTTGATGTTGATGTCCATAACCAGGTCCCACTCCTCCTCGGTGACCTCCGCCAGGGGCGGCGCCGGCACCTGGCGAGCCGCCCCGTTGACCAGAACGTCCAGCTTGCCGAAGGCGTCCAGGGTCTTGTCTACCAGGGCCTGGACCTGGTCGGGCCGGGAGACATCGGTTTGGATGAAAAGCGCCTCTCCCCCCTGGCCCCGGGCCCTTGTGACCGTTTCCTCGCCCCCTAGCGAGTCCACGTCGGCCACGACAACCCTGGAGCCCTCTCGGGCCAATAGGAGCGCGGTCTCCCGGCAGATACCGGAGGCAGCGCCCGTGACGATGCTTACCTTTCCCTGCAGCTTTTCGCTCACTGCCTCCTCCTTATGAATCGGTTAGTCCAGGGATGTTAGGCCTCGAAGACCACCTCGCCCCCCACCATGGTCAGCTCCACGGGGATGTCCTTAATGGTATGAGGGTCGACGGCGGTGAGGTCGGAGCCCAGGACAACCAGGTCGGCCAGCTTCTCGGCGGTAATAGAGCCCTTCAGGTTCTCCTCGAAGGAGGCGTAGGCACCGTGCATAGTGTAGATCTTGAGGGCTTCCTCCACTGAGACCTTCTGGTTCTCGCCCCAGACATTGCCATTGCTATCGGTCCTGGTAACACAGCTCTGGATGCCCAGGAGCGGTTCGTAGGGGCCCGGGGGGTAATCTGTGGCCCCCGTCGCAACGACTCCGAAGTCCAGGAAGGAGCGCTGGGCAAACATCCACTTGGCCCGTTCCTCGCCGTAGAAGTGCATCTTCTCGCCGTGGTAGTAGACGTAGGTGCAGAAAGGGGTAGCCACACAGCCCAGCTTCTTCATCCGATTCAGCAGGGAGGGATTGACCAGGGTGCAGTGCTCAATCCGGTGGCGTGTATCGGGGCGAGGGTAAGCCTTCTGGGCCTTTTCGTATGCGGTCAGCACCATGTCTATGGTGGCATCCCCATTTGAATGGATGCACACCTGATACCCCGCCTTGTGGACCTCCATGACCTTTCGCTCCACCTCTTCCGGGTCCATAACCCTGATTCCACAGTCGTCCGTGGAACCTTCATAGGGCTCGGACAGATAGGCTGTCCGGGAGGCGATGGCGCCGTCGGCGATCATCTTGACGCCGCCCACTCGAAGGCGCTCGTCGCCGAACCCGGTCCTCAGGCCCGACTCACGGAACCCGGCAAAGGAGTTGTAGTGGATCAGCATGTAGACCCTGAGGGGCAAGTCACCATTCTCCCAGGCCTCCTGATAGATTCCCACGTCGTCGCTGGTCACCAGGGCATCGTGAACGGAGGTGAGGCCTGCGGCGGTGAACATCTTGCAGATGGTACGAAGCCCCTCCCGGCGCACATCCGGGTCCACCAGGGAAAGAAGCTGGAATCTGATTCTGTCCGCTGCGGTCTCGTAGAGGACGCCGTCGAGCTCGCCGGTGGCCGGGTCCCGTCCATATCTGCCTCCGGGAGGGTCCGGAGTGTTCTTATCGACCCCCAGCACCTCCAGGCCTTTGGAGTTGGTGTAGTAGACATGCCCCGCCCTGTGAGACACCAGGAGGGGATGAACTGTGCTTACTGCATCCAGGTCGCGCCGATTCAAAAACCGGTTCTCTCTGGTCTTGGTGTCGTCGAACTTGAAGCCCTGCACCCAACCGCCGGCGGGCGTTTTATCGGCCCTCTCTTTCAACCCAGCTTGGACCTGCTTGAGAGTGGGCACGTCGCAATCGGCGGCCATCACGTGGC
>JADFJI010000400.1 GCA_022566235.1 Chloroflexota bacterium | reverse complement strand
TCCTCGATGTGGGGCGTACGATGGCGGTATTCAGCGGGGACCCGCTCCCGATAGAAGAGTTCGGGCTCGGCGACATGGGAATCTGAGGAGATGACTTTGTAGTCCATGATTGTATTGGCGTGCCTCCGTAGAGCTAAGTGCCTTGGGCCTCCGCAGCCATCCGTGTTTACAAGAATACTAACAGGAAGTTCAAACCCTGATAAGTCCCGACGTGTCGGGATAAGTCCCGAGTATCGGGATAGGCCGGGATTGGAAGCCCCCTGCATGGGACGGGAGAGATTAGCCGGCCCGGTAACGACCCAGCATCTGGTTTAACCGGATGGCCGCCAGGTCCCGGACCATTCCCAGCGTATCCCGTAACGGCCTTACCTTGCTCTCACTACGGTAGTACCAGTCTATGGGCACCTCGATGACCCTCAGCTTCTGCTGCCTGGCTAAAAATAGGACTTCCACATCGAAGCCGAAGCCATTAAGCCGTTGAAGGGAGAAGAGCCCGTGGGCCCGGGGCCCGGCGTAGCACTTGAAGCCGCACTGGGTGTCTTTCAGGCTCACCCCGGTCAGCCGGACCAGGTAGTTAAAGACCCGACCCATGAGGTGCCGGTGCCCCGGCTCCCCGATGCGACGGGCCCCTGCCGCCTCTCTCGAGCCTACGGCCACATCGTAATCTTCTAGTTGGGGTGGCAGGAAACGAGCTACCTGCTCTATGGGCATGGAGAGGTCGGCATCGCACTGGAACCTGTATGCGCCTTTGGCTGCCAGCATGCCTACTTTTACTGCGTGGCCTTTGCCCCGGTGCGGCTGCGAGATCAAGGAGATCCTGGGGTCCCGGGATGAGCACTCCTCTACAAGCTTACCCGTCCGGTCCCGGCTTCCATCGTCTACGACCAGCACCTCCCAGCTGTAGGACTGCTTCGTGAGGAAGTCTATTATCTGCTGGAGAGAGTCCTGGATCCTCCTCTCCTCATTGAAGGCGGGGACCACCAGGGATAGATACACGGTCGTGTCTGGGAACGGGGGCTTATTAGCCATGGGAAAGGTCCGTTGCAGGCCCTGAGAAAACGGTCTAGCCCTCCGTTTCCTCGATGTAGAAGGCGTGGTGGAGGGCCTGGACGGCCTCTTTCACCTTGGACTTGGTGACCAGACAGGTGATGCGGATGTCGGAGGTGGTTATCATCTCGATGTTGATGCCGGCGCTGTAGAGGGTCCTGAACATCCTGGCGGCATATCCCGGGGCGTTCTGCATCCCGATTCCGATGATGCTCACCTTCCCCAGGTCTGCATCGGTTACCAGTCCCTTGCTTCCCAGGGATTCGGCCACGGGCGTTACTATCTTCTGAGCTTCGGCCAGAGCGTGCCGGGAGACGGTGAAGGTGAGATCGGTGACCTTTTCTACGCTGGCATTCTGGACGATGGTATCGACGCTGATACCGGCCTGGGCCAACGGTTCAAATAGGGAGGTTGCTATTCCGGGCCTATCCGGGATGCCCAGGATAGTTATCTTGGCTACGTCCAGATCATAGGCCACGCCGCTTAGTTTGTTCTTGATCTCCATCGGTTCGCCTCCGTGAATCAGGGTACCCTCCTCGTTGCTGAAACTGGAGGCCACGAGGATGGGGATGTTGTAAGCCGCGCCCAGCTCAACGGCCCTGGGGTGAAGGACCGAGGCGCCGTAGCTGGCCAGCTCCAGCATCTCCTCGAAACCCAGGTCCTTCAGCTTGCGGGCCTGGGGCACGATTTTGGGGTCGGCGGTGAAGACCCCGGGAACGTCGGTGTATATCTCGCATCGCTGGGCTTTGAGGGCTGCGGCCAGGGCCACGGCAGTGGTGTCTGAGCCCCCCCTACCAAGGGTTGTGGTCTCCATATCGGTGGTGGTGCCTTGAAATCCGGCCACTATGACGATCCTGCCCTTTTCCAGCTCCGCCAGTATCCGTTGCGCATCCACCGACTCTATGCGAGCGCTGCTGAATGTGTCATCGGTATGGATACCTGCCTGGGCGCCGCTGAGGCTTATGGCCTCGCTGCCCAGGT
>JADFJI010000048.1 GCA_022566235.1 Chloroflexota bacterium | reverse complement strand
TTCTACAACGTCTGGCAGCCGCTCATGGTTCGACAAGCTCACCACGAACGGGAAGGATTTAGGGGTGAAACGGTGGAACCATTTGTAAAAGAGACCGGGATAGTGGCGGTCTTGGACAGGCTACTGTGGACATCCCATTCGTAGATATGTAAGCGTTTTAACGTTTTATAGCTTTAATGTTATAATGAACACATGAAAGCTTCACAAAAGCGAGCTACGGTCTATTTTCATCCTCAATTGCACAGGGCTTTGAAAATAAAGGCGGCAGAAACCGAGCGGTCTGTCTCTGAGCTGGTGAATGAGGCCGTAAGGCAGAGCCTGGCCGAGGACTCTGAAGACCTGGCGGCTTTCGAGGAGAGGGCTCATGAGCCCAGTATTCCCTTTGAGGAGATCCTGAAAGATCTGAAGAAGCATGGCCAGATATAGGGTCTTTATCAAACCTTCCGGGGTCAAGCGGATCGAAGAAACGGGATACGGCGGGCACCCTGGTAAGTCGGAGGCAGAAGGAGGTAGTTCGTAATGGAGATACTTATCCTTGCAGTCCTCTTTGTCGTGCTGTTTGTCCTCCTGCTGCTAATCGTTTTCCTCTTGAAAGGACGTACGACTGACGCTTCAGCTAGGTTTGACGCCGCTCTCAAGGACCAGTTCCTGAATTTCCAGGCCAACATCCACCGGGAGCTTGATTCAACGAGGACCAGCGTGGAGGGGGCAAAGGATGTGATCTCCAACAATGCAATTCAGACAATCGACCAGATAAGAAACATCAGCGGCACGCTACAAAAGCTGATTCAGCAGCAGGAGGAAGCCCAAAAACTCGGCGCGTCTCTCAAAGACCTGCTCCAGGCCCCGAAACTGAGAGGGAGCTACGGCGAGGTGGTCCTGGAAGAGATGCTGGAGAGAGTGCTGCCCAGGGGAGTTTGGGCTCGCCAGTATTCAGTTGACGGGATCGAAAGGGTCGACTGTGTTATCAAGTTCAAGGACGTGGTGATACCCATTGATGCCAAGTTCCCACGTGATGATTACATCCGGTATCTGGATGCCGACGACCCACAAGAAAAGGCTGGTTGCTGGAAGGATTTTGTAAGGGCAGTGAAGACCCAGATCACCAGTATCAACAAAAAGTATGTGAAGCCCGAGATGGGCACCTCCGAGTTCGCCCTGATGTTCATTCCCTCGGAAGGTATCTACTACGAGACCATAGCGGAGAATAATCATCTTGGTGAGCCGTCGGACCTGCTGGTATTCGCCCAGGAGCATCACGTTTTCCCCGTCAGCCCCAACACCTTCTACGCTTTCCTGCAGATAGTGATCCTCGGGCTTCGCAACATAGAGATCATCAAGAGCGCGAAGGAACTCCAGAAAGGACTGGCAAGCCTGGAGCGGTCCTTTGGCCTCTTTTATAAGAAACACGAGGTGATCGGTAGGAGTCTCGAAAAGGCCAGCGAGGCTTACCGCGTGGGCGACGATCACATACTACGATACAAGCGCCGCTTGGATGAGACCTTAAAGTTGGAAGGCTTGGAGACGGAGGCCGACTCCCCCGGCCTTGAGGAAGCTGCTGAATTCGGCGGCGAAAAGGCCAGGATATCGTCTCCTGAAGATTCGAAGGTGTAATAATCATGGAACCATTCATAAAGCAGACCGGGGTAGTGGCGGTCCTGGACCGACCAAATGTGGACACGGATCAGATCATCCCCAAGCAGTTCCTCAAGCGGATCGAGAGGACGGGTTATGGCGAGTTCCTGTTCCTCGACTGGCGGTCTCTGCCCGACGGCTCGCCTAACCCCGACTTCGAGCTGAACAATCCTTCGTACAAGGGGGCCTCCATCCTGGTAACGGGCAGGAACTTCGGATGTGGGTCGTCCCGTGAGCATGCGGTGTGGGCGTTACTCCAGCACGGGTACCGGGCCATCATCTCGACAAGCCTGGCCGAGATATTTCACAAGAACTGCTTCGAGAATGGGGTGTGCCCCGTGCTCCTGAGCGAAGACCAGGTCGCCGAGATCATGTCCAGGGCCAGGTCCTCGCCCGGCTACCGGCTGACCGTGGACCTGGAGAGCTGTGAGCTGTCCGACGAAAACGGCCTGCGGATTCCCTTCGTGATCCACAACGACGAGGAGACTCACACCTTTAGACGGCGCTGCCTGCTGGAAGGTCTGGATGAGATAGACCTTACCCTCCAGCACCAGGACGCTATTCTGGCCTACGAGAAGGGCAGGGGCCTGGCCTGAAACTACTGCGTACAGATCAGTGGGTTCAGTCCCGACTTGTCCCGATACTCGGGATAAATCGGGATTGGCGGGGGTACGGGGGTGTCCCCCGAGAGTTAATCTTTCCCCCTCTCCATTGATAAGGGAGAGGGGGAAACAGGGGGTGAGGGTTCTCCTAATGTTGGACTGGCGGGAAGATTATAAGCGAAAGCTAACTTCGGCGGAGGAGGCTGCCAAGCTGGTCAGGCCCGGGGATAGGGTGCACACGGGCATCCTCCCCATGACCAAGCTTATAGCGCATGCCATCGCCGCCCGTAGGGAAGAGCTGGGCAGCCTGCAGATTGTGATGGTGGAGCCGGAGTATGACCCGGGCTTCCTCCTCCCGGGCTGGGAGGAGAATTTCCCCGTCACCGTCGAGATTCATATAGGCTCGGTCGCGATAGACGCCCTGGACGAGAGAAGGATCGACTACTCACCTGTCCTGTTTAACACCTGGTTCAAGCCGTATCTGGACACTCGTCCAGAGGTCAAACCGATAGATGTATTTATGTGCGTCGTCTCTCCCCCGGACAAAAACGGCTTTTGCAGCTTTGGGGCGGACCTGTGGAACAAGAAAACCTTCGCATCCCTCTCACGTACAGTTCTGGTGGAGGTCAACGATACCTATATCCGCACCTACGGCGAGAACTACATCCACGTATCCGAAATAGACCGCTTCGTCGAGAACACCCCTGCCCCCATGTCAGACCAGGAGATGGAACGGGTTATTAATGAGGTCGAGGACCCTGATCGAAGGAAAGAGCTGCGGAAAATAGCATTCAGCCTAGAAGTGGAGCGTAGAAGAGATTTTGTGCCCCAGCTCGCTACCCTGGAGGTCTCCCAGATGCGCCAGTGGGCCGCCTTCTACGCCGGCCTCTCGGACCCGGGCCCCGATGTGAAGCGCATGGCGGAATACGTATCCGAACTGGTCCCAGATGGCGCTACTATACAGATCGGGGCGGGCACCCCCAGCACCCTTTTGCCCACCCTGGGCACCTTCGATGAAAAGCATGACCTTGGCATCCACTCCGAGATGGCCGCCCCGGGGCTGATCGATCTGATCGAGAAAGGGATAGCCACGGGCAAACACACTACCACCCACCCGGGCAGGATTAGACTATCGGCTCTGACGGCCTCCAGCATACGAGAGCAAAAGTGGGCACACAACAATCCTCTACTTGAGCTGTACGAGTCTCAGGAAGTGGTAAGTATACAGAACGTAGCGGCCATAGACGGGATGGTTAGCATAAATAACGCCCTCTCCATAGATTTGAGCGGGCAGATCAATTCAGAGACCGTGTTTGGGGGGAGGCTTGTGGCTGGGACGGGAGGACAGACGGAGCTTCACATGGGCGCCGTCCTCTCTAGGGGTGGCAGGGCCATCACCCTGCTCCGGTCGACGGCATTGAGCGGGTCGGTCTCCAGGATAGTGGCCCAGCAGGAAGAAGGGGCCGTCATAACCATCCCGCGCACCTTCGCGGATACGGTTGTCACAGAGTATGGGGTTGCCCAGCTTCTGGGTAAATCGCTGCGGGAGCGGGCCGATGAGCTGATAAACGTGACCCACCCCGATTTTCGGTCTGAGCTGCGGAGAGAGGCCCAGAAGTTGCTCTATCCATAGCAGTGTTAATGCTCAATGCTCCGCTTTGAACGGGGCACTACAAAGGATCAAAATCGCACCGTACTATCAGCCTTTTCCCCATTGAGGGGGAAGGCCAGGATGGGGGTGAGGGTTCTCTTTACCTTATGGACTGGAGAGAAGAATATAAACGCAAGCTGGTACCGGCAGAGGAGGCGGTGAAGCTTGTCAAGTCCGGGGACAGGGTGGAGATCTCCATCTACCCTACCCCCACCCTCCTCCCCGCGGCCCTGGCCGGGAGACGGACCGAGCTGCGCAACGTTGAGACGGTGATGCCCGAGCCGACATACCCGATGCCCTGGTTCGAGCCGGGCTGGGAAGAATCCTTCTCCACCACAATAGAACTCCACATAGGCATGGGTGGGGCCAGGCCTATCATCGACGAGAAGCGGGGCGACTACTATCCCGTCCTCTTCTCCCTCTGGCACAAGCCACACATCGACCAGAGGGACTTCATACCCCCCATAGACGTATTCATGTGCACCGTGTCGCCTCCAGACAAGAACGGGTATTGCAGCTTTGGGGGACACCTCTGGAACAAGCGGGTCCTGGCAAGGCTAGCCAAGACCGTCCTGGTGGAAGTCGACCACACCGCTATTCGCACCTACGGCATGAATTACATACACGTCTCGGAGATAGACCGCTTCGTCGAGAATCCCCCGAAGCGCATGACAGACCAGGAGATGGACGAGATCATCGATGGGATGCCTGATGAAGTAGGCCGCTCCGAGCTGCGGGCCGTGGCCCGGCGTATCGAACCGGAGAGAAGATACGACTTCCTACCCCAGCTTGCCCTGATGGACGGGCCCACCATCCGCGGATGGGCCCAGGTCTACGGCTACCAGGCGGAGCCCGAGCCAGCCGTGAAGACCATAGGGGAGTACGTGGCAGAGCTTATCCCCGACGGCAGCACTCTCCAGGTTGGAGGGGGCACTCCCAGCACCCTTTTGCCAGGCCTGGGGGTCTTCGACGACAAGCATGACCTGGGCATACACAGCGAGATGTCGGCCCGGGGCCTGATCAAACTGGTGGAGAAGGGGGTGGTGACGGGAAGGCGTAAGAACTTCCACCCCGGCAAGGCGGTGCTATCGGCCTTGACAGCCTCCACCATGGAGGAGATCCGCTACGCCCACAACAACCCTCTCATAGAGCTGTACGATTCCTCATACGTGGTGAACATATCCAACGTAGCGGCCAACGATAATATGGTGAGCATTAACAGCGCCCTCTCCATCGATCTCACGGGCCAGATCACCTCGGAAACGGTCTTCGGGGGCCGGATGATAGCGGGCACGGGAGGCCAGCCGGAGCTGCACATGGGAGCGGTGAGCTCACGGGGAGGGAGGGGGATCACCTGCCTGCGCTCGACTGCTGTGGGCGGCGTGGTCTCACGCATCGTGGCCCAGCACAATGCCGGGGCTGCGATCACCGTGACCCGGGGCTACGCCGACTACGTGGTCACCGAATATGGGGTGGCCAGCCTGCTGGGTAAGACCTTCCGCCAGAGGGCCGAGGAGTTGATCTCTGTCGCCCATCCCGACTTCAGAGCCGAGCTTCGCAAAGAGGCCCGTAAGCTGTTTTACCCTTAGTCCGGCCCCCCTGGATGCCATTGGAATAATCGCTGCTCCTTACCTACGCTTCCGGACAGCGCAGCAGGCTGATTGACCTTTGTCGGCCATCCACCGAGAATGTCTCAACAGTGCTGACTGTAGGATCGGGGCGAAGCTGCATGGCTCTATTTTGGTAATATTTACCGAGCCGTTCCTGTCCCGAGGTCGTAGCAAAATCGGTCGGATCGGAGGAGATGGCCAGGTGGGGCGTAAGTTCGCGGAACTGATAAAAGACGTAATCATGGGGAGTGAGTTTCTGCTGGTGCTGGTGTCGTTCACGGGGTTGATGGTTGCACTGGCAGTGGTGTTCACCGCCCTATTGTGGCTGCTCCTATGACGTTATTGAGTGCCTATGACATTATTGAGTTTAGATAATAGGGATTTGCGCCTTTGGCCCGTACGGCCGTGAGTGGTGCAGAGCCGGCTTTCTCCGTTCCCGAGCACCGGGTTTGGGATTCGATATACGATGCGCTATAATTCACGGACGTTCCCTGACCTGTTATTCGTTTCCCAAGCCTGACATTCCTCTACTGTTTCAGGCAGCACACTTGAAGCAAAGGTATTGGCGGTCCTATGACCAGACGAGAAACCATCGATATCACCTACGCCTGCTTCCTCGCGATAGCTGTTGTGATGGTGATGATCACCACCGGCGAAGCGGTCAGGGATACCAAGGACTTCTCCGACAATACGGAAAACCGCATAGCCTTTCTCATGTTGTTCCCGGTGGGAGCAGGCATTTTCTCAGGCATCGGTGGGGTTATCCTTTCGGGTTACGCGGGATGGCGGTGGCGGGAGTGGCAACTGCCGGCCCTGGCCGCCCTGGTTCTGTTTACTTTGGGCATGTGGGTCATGGGCAAATATGGGTACGTGGCTGTGGGTCTCTCAGCCTACACCCTTCTAGTGGGCCGGTGGCTTCTACTCCTACTGATGCGCTACAGGTCGGCCTCGAAAGAGCCGAGGATGACCGGCGAGCAGCAGGCTTCCACCGTACGTAAAGACGTAGACATGGTAACCATGTTTGCCAGTCTATCGGCAGTAGTTGGCCTGTGGGGTTTCGGACACTTCCTCGTGGGCAAGCCGGTCACCGGGCTGCGGATAATGCTGACGGGGGTGACGGTCTGGATTCTGGCCATAACCCTGGCGTTCATCTCGGGTCTTGCCGTGTTTACCACCTTATTTGTGCTGGTGGGATTTGTTACCTGGGTGTACCTTACTACCCGGGTCTTCAGGCTGGCCCTGGACCTCAACGAAAGCCTGGAGCGGCAAGGTGCCCTTGGCGAAAGGCCCTCACGGGAGACCTCGCACATCTACACGGCCTCCGACAGCCTCCGGCGAGTGGTTGCGGACTTTCTGGAGCGATTGGCCAGGCTTCGCAGCTAGGGCCCCTGGACGGGCTATCTGGGACCTCTTCTCAGAAGCCGGTCATCGGAATAAAGCTCATCCCCTGAAGCTGAAAGAGCGTCTCGGAAGGCCATAGTGCCCTTCTTTCCGGCGACGCTGGAGGAGCCTGATTGTCTTCGATCATTGATTCCCTCCAGTCCTCCCTGGGACGGATTCCCCCTGACTGGCTCAAGAACTACCTCGGTGTATTGCTGGGCAGTAAGCTACCCGGAGACTACCTTACCGCCCGGCTGGAGAGCGCTGCCAGAGGGGAGATATGTCCCATCTGTGCATTCGGTGGTGAGACCCGGCACATCTGGCTTTGGAGTTTCATATGGGAGAACGTCAACGACCCCGATGCCCGTGAGGAGTTTATCAAAGCTGGGGGCCTGTGCAGGATGGACAACTGGTCCATGGTGGAGGTATCCCGCAATGTGATCAAAAGCACTATGGGGGCGGCCATCCTTTTCCAGCATCTGGCTAAGATAATCGTCCGGGCCCTCAGGCAGGGCAGGTCCTCCCAGCCGTGGATCGATGTCAAGGGGTGGCAATTCGACATTGGTCGGAGGTGCCAGCCTTGTGCCGCCGGGAAGGATGCCGAAGGGCGCAGCGGCCAGCGCCTGGTTCTTGCCTCGATAGTAAGCAAGGGCCCCCCCTGGCTACCATCGGCGTTTCCGCTTTGCCGGGACCACTTTCTCACCCTGATACAAGATACCTCCCATCCCCGCGCCAAAACGGCCCTGGCCTCTCTTCAAACGACGGGCATCGAAGGCCTGGCCCCCGTCTTGGAGGCCTCCAGAGCTGCTGATTCCCAGGGCCGGAGCAGGCTTGAGGCCTCTCTCTTCTCCCACGGCCGTATCTTTCCTGTCCCCACCAGGTCCGAAAGCCTATACCAGGAGGCCATTGAGCGATGCCCAATTTGTGAAAACCTGGGTGGGCGAGAGGAGGAGATGCTGGAAACCCCTGGGGAGAGGGCCATGACCCCGGGCCCCGTCGATCTCTGCCTGGGTCACTACAGGGCCCTGGTCAAAAAACATGTAGGTCTCGGCAGGTCCATTCTGCCGGCGAGGCTGGGGGAGGAGGCACTGTTCCTGGAGGCGATGACCTCCTCCAAAAAAGCAAGGCCTGGGGATAGCGCCCCCGCCGGCGCTATCCGGTCGAGGCCTTGTCCCTTATGCCAGGATCTGGAAGAGGCGGAAAGGGAGATCGTGCGACGCACTGCCCAGGACTTGACCGGAAGGAGTGGAGCGGATGACCTGCTGTGCATCCGGCACCTCGGCAGGGTAGCCGAGATGATGCCTGAGGAGAGGGTAAAGGACCTGATAGCGGACCAGGTCGGTAGGCTAGATAGGATGATTAAGGAGCTCGGGGACTTCATCGCCCTGCACGACTACCGCTATGAGCAGCAGCCCGCCGAGAACCCCGATGCCCCGTACCGTTGGGCCCTCCGGTTTTTCACCTCGGAGCCTTCTTTGGCATCGGGGATGCTGTCGGTGGGAGGAGCGAAAAGGTTCCTGGCCTCCAGGGGCTCTGCCCGGCCTACGCGGTGAGTGCCGTCGAAAGCAGGCTGCAATGACGTGAAGAAAGCTGTGGCTTTAGCCTCAGTCGGAAGGGTGGGATTTCAGGACGGGCGCACTCGAGAGGGTATCCAGGCAGAGGCAGTTGGGGCTAAGGTTTACGCTTGGATACTGCGTCGATGATGTTCCGCTTGATGCTGTCGGGGGCCTTGACCAGGGGGAGGTCCCTCATCATGACAACGGTTCTTCTCAGCGTGTTGATGAAGGCAGAGCAATTTTCGCAGGCCTCCAGATGACGCCTCAGGGCGGCCATAACCCCACCCTGAAGCTCTTCCTCGATGTAATCCGAGCCCATCTCCCGAACCCCTGGACAATCGTACCCGTCACGGGATGCCGCGACCTGGTCCGTCACCCCGCCCTCGGGCTGCTCGGATCGACTCCTTCGCCAGACTATGCCTAGTAACTTGCTTAACATGCCATCCTCTTCAGCCAAGACTATCAGCCGACAGCCGGGGCTGTTATCATAATCCACGGTATGATATGGTGTGGCCTCGGCCCAGTCAAGGCTGAACCCGAACAGGGTCACCCCAATCGGATATCTTGGTGTTGCGTTGTAATACATGGTACTGTACCGATTAGTTGGATGCGTCGGGTACCTAAAGGATTCGCTGTGGTTGAAGCTGCCACTGGAAGCACATGACTAACAGGGCCGCACCTCCGGCTCCGAAGCAATGGACGGACAGCAACAGCAAGAAGGCGACGACTTTACCGAAATCGTAGAGAAGTACGCCGATTTCGTGTACAACATCGCCCTTCGCATGACCAACGATCCTCACGATGCAGAGGATATAGCCCAGGACGCGTTCCTTTCGGCGTACAAGGCCTACTCCTCGTTTCGGGGCCAGTCCCAGGTATCCACCTGGCTCTATCGCATCACCGTGAACGCCTGTTTGATGAAGATACGGAAGGAGAAGAAGGCCAAGCTTCTCACCCAGACAGGAATCGAGGATGTAAACATTCCCGATTGGACCGGCGAACCGGGGAAGGCCGCGGTCAATGCCGAGTTACGGAGGGCTCTGGAGGAAGCCGTGGCCCGGCTTCCCCACGACCTGAGAATCGCAGTGGTTCTGAGAGATGCTCAGGGCTATTCGGGGCAGGAGACGGCGGACATCCTGGAGATATCCGTGGCATCCTTGAAGAGCCGCCTGCACCGGGCCCGAGTCCTGTTAAGGAAACACCTGGAGGATGTGGCGGTCCGGCCCGCTTAGCCCACCGGCTCGAATCCTCCATCCCCGAACGGCATCAAAAGGATATAACGATTGGGTGAGGTGATGAATGCCATGAGTCTTACAGCCCTTACATTGGTCCAGAAGAGGATCATATTTTTCCTGGGCCTGGCGGCTATTTTCGGCTTTATCATGGTTGTCAACAACCCCTTCGCAGGCGCCCCCACGGCTACTATCATAGGTGCAAGTGGCGAGGAAGTGGTCATAACCCTGGGGATAATAGACAACGTCAACCTGGATAATACCACCAAGGGCGAAGGTACGGACGTAGGAGACGCGGCCCCCAACTTCGTACTTTCAGATGGTGGTGACGGCGTGGTAAGTCTGGACAGCTTCCTGGGGGAAAAGGCGGTGATAGTGAATTTCTGGGCGAGCTGGTGCCCATTCTGCCTGGAGGAGATGCCGGACCTGGAAAGTGTTTCCCAGGAGTTCAGCGATGACCTCGTGATCCTTGGCGTCAACAACCAGGAGACCCCGGGCCAGGGGGCCTCTTTTGCTCTCAACAGGGGTGTGACCTATCCCCTCCTTTACTTCCCCAAAGACGATGAGGTGGTCAAGGCATAT
>JADFJI010000399.1 GCA_022566235.1 Chloroflexota bacterium | reverse complement strand
GGGTGTTCCATTGTCGCGAGCATGCCCCGCTCGCTTATGTGGGGGTCTGAGAAGAGGTCTTTGGCGGTGAGCACCGCACCCGTGACGACACCCTTCTCGGCCAGGGTGTTCATCACCTCGTACTTGGTGTGCTGCATCGTCCAGTCCTCCACCATCTTGTTCACTTCCTCCTTCCGCTGGAATCGCAGGTCCCCCGTAGCGTACCGCTCGTCACCTATCAGATCATCTCTCCCGATGACCTTTAACAGCTTGTTCCAGGAATCTGAGACGCTCTCCGTGGCGTAGACGTAGCAATAGTCGTCGAGGCCCCCGGGCTTGCACCTGTACATTCGCGACGGAGCGGTCCCCCATCCGTCGTTACCTTTTCTCAGCACCCTGTCCGGGTCGTGGTAGTACCACATCATCGCCACCCTGCTAAAGTTGAATACCGCCTCCTGCATCGAGACCTCTACCACCTGGCCCTTGCCTGTGCGCTCCCGCTGAAGCAGCGCCGCCGTTACCCCCAGCGCCGCATGGTACCCGGTCCCTATGTCCCCGATGGATGTGCCCAGCGGAAATGGAGGGCCATCCTTCTCGCCGTTGGTGGAATAGGAGCCACCCGTGGCCTGGGCGATCATATCGAAGCTCTTGTAGTTGCTGTACGGGCCGTAGGTACCGAACCCCTTGACCCGGCCCAGGATGATCCGCGGGTTCACCTCGCAGAGCACATCGTAGCCCAGCCCCAGTCTCTCCAGGGTCCCGGGGGCCATATTCTCCGCCACCACGTCGGCCTTCCTCACCAGGTCGAAGAAGATCTCCTTTCCCTTCTCCGACTTCAGGTTCAGGGTGATGCTCTTCTTGCTGGAGTTCAGGATGAGGAAATAAGGGCTGTCTATGCCCGGCTTGTCCTGGGGCGCCTTTCGGCCGGGGTCCCCTCGCCCCGGGGCCTCTACCTTTATCACCTCGGCCCCCAACCAGGCAAGGGCCTGGGTAAAGGAGGTGCCGGCCTCCCACTGAGTAAGGTCTATCACCCGGATCCCCTCTAGCGCCTTCCCCATTATGGTCCCCTTTCTCGTCCTTTCGGACAGATACCACGAGTATATAATCAAAGGGCAACGGCAACTATTATAGCGCCTACAGTCTACACCAGCCTGCCGCCATCATCTCGTACCCGCGGGTGTTCAGGCCTGGAGCTTTGAAGGAGATATCCGGTGATAACCAGTCTGAGCTTCGCATGCATAGCCGTCAGAGACCTTCAGCAGGCCACGGAACAGTATTGCCGGCTCTTCGGGATGGAGGTGATGCAGCCCCCAAACGACTCCACCAGGTTCGGCTTTCGCAACACCTTTCTTGGCAACGGACAGCACGTCCTGATAGAGCTGATCGAACCCCTGGGCCCCGATAGCCCCATTGCCAAGTTCCTCGATACCCGGGGCGAAGGCGTGTATCTCATCACCTTCGAGGTGGATGACCTGCCCCAGGCGGTCAAAGATGTACGGGCCGGGGGCGGGCGCATCACTGGCATCCCCGAGGGCCAGGTGCCCAGGCCCAACACCGACATGGTGTGGGTACATCCCAAGAGCACCCACGGGGTATTCATAGAACTGCTTCAAAAGGGCTTCGGCCCCCTGCCCGGTGGCGCCTGAGGCCCAGCCGCCGCCCTAATAAACGATGCTCTTCGGCATCTTAGAGCCCCTAACAAAATTAATCGATAAGGGGGAAGTGCGTGCCTGGAGGAGCTCAAGGGGAGAAAAGTAGTGAATTGTGCATCTCAGGCGATCTGGTACAACCAGACCACGACGATAATGGTCTTGGGTGTGTCTTTGAGTTTTTGACGGCCCTGGGAGACGGTGCTAGAATCTTACCCATCGTAGATGCGGTTTGATATGGGAAACCTCGGCTAAAAGGAAGGTTTGAGCATGGGCTACCAAGGCATCAACCACCTGGCATTGGTGACCAACGACATGGAAAAGACGGTCCGGTTCTATCGTGACATCCTTGGGATGCGTGTAGTGGCGACAATCTCAGGAGAGGTAGACGGTCAGCGGATGCGTCATTAC
>JADFJI010000047.1 GCA_022566235.1 Chloroflexota bacterium | reverse complement strand
GGCCGTGGCCGACTTCCTGCCCTGGGAAGTGGACCCCGACCAGGTGCTGATCACCACGGGCTCGCAGCAGGCGCTGGACCTGATCGGCAAGGTCTTCCTGGACCGCGGCAGCCGCATGCTGGTCGAAAAGCCCACCTACCTGGGCGCGCTGCAGGCCTTTGCGCCGCAGGAACCGATTCCCGTGGGCGTGGACAGCGATGACGACGGCATCCTCGTCGAGGACTTCGCCGCCAAGGCCGGCACCGGCGCCGACAAGGCCCGCCTGGCCTACGTGCTGCCCAACTTCCAGAACCCCACCGGCCGCACCATGGCCGAGGCACGCCGCCAGGCCCTGGTGGACAAGGCGCGTGAACTCGACATCCCGCTGATCGAGGACAACCCCTATGGCGACCTGTGGTTCGAGCAGCCCCCTGCCCTGCCGCTAGCCGCGCGCAACCCCGAAGGCGTGATCTACCTGGGCTCGTTTTCCAAGGTGCTGGCCCCGGGCCTGCGCATCGGCTTCCTGGTGGCGCCCAAGTCCGTCTACAACAAGCTGCTGCAGGCCAAGCAGGCGGCCGACCTGCACACGCCCGGCTTCAACCAGCGCGTGGTCTCCGAGGTCATCAAGGACGGCTTCCTGGACCGCCATGTGCCCACCATCCGCGCCATGTACAAGCGCCAGCGCGACGCCATGCTGGCCGCGCTGGAACGCGAAATGGCCGGCCTGGACGTGCAGTGGACCCGTCCCGTGGGCGGCATGTTCCTGTGGGTTCGCCTGCCCAAGGGCATGGATGCGCAAAAGCTGCTGCCCGCCGCCGTGGAACGCGGCACGGCCTTCGTGCCCGGCGCGCCGTTCTACGCGGACGAGCCCCAGGCCAACACGCTGCGCCTGTCGTACGTGACGGTGTCGGCCGAGCAGATCGACAAGGGCATCGCCGCCCTGGCCGACGCCATCCGCTCGCAGCTGTCGGCCTGATACGCACAGCCCCGGCTGTTCCCTGAAAGCCGGCTTTGCGCCGGCTTTCTTCATCCTGCATTGCCCATCGCAACCCTGCCCCTTGCCATGACCTCCACCGCCGCTCCCCGCCAGCGCCCCTTCATGACCGTGGACGTGTTCACGGCACGGCCCTACCTGGGCAATCCGCTAGCCGTCGTGCTCGACGCCACCGGGTTGACCGATACGCAGATGCAATCCTTCGCGCGCTGGACCAATCTGTCGGAAACCACCTTCGTGCTGCCGCCCACCGAGGCCGGCCGCGCCGCAGGCGCCGACTACCGCGTGCGCATCTTCACGCCGGGCGGCGAGCTGCCCTTTGCCGGCCATCCCACGCTGGGCAGCTGCCACGCCTGGCTGGCGCAGGGCGGCGTGCCGCAGCAGGCGGGGCGCATCGTGCAGGAATGCGCCAAGGGGCTGATCTCGATTGCGCGCCAGGACGGACGCCTGGCCTTCCAGGCACCGGCCACCGACATCGGCGCCGTGGAGCCGGGCCTGCTGGCCGAGGTGGCTGCCGCGCTGGGCGCGGAGCCCGGCCAGATCCTGCGCGCCGCCTGGCTGGACAACGGCCCGCGCTGGATGGGCGTGCTCTTCGAGCATCCCGACCAGGTGCTGGCGCTGGAGCCCGACCATGCAAGGCTCAAGGCGCTGAACACCAAGGTGGGCGCCTGCGCTTTGTACGAAAGCGCGCAAGATGCACCGGCACTGATCGGCCGCAGCAGCCGCGAGGCACGCGCCTTTGCCACGGGCCAGCGCCCGGCCGGGGCCGATGCGGATGCCGCCCCCAGCCTGGAAGTGCGCGGCTTCGCCAGCCCCGTCGGCGTCACCGAAGACCCCGTCACCGGCAGCCTCAACGCCAGCCTGGCCCTATGGCTGCGCGGCGAAGGCCTGCTGCGCGCGCCCTACATCGCCAGCCAGGGCTGCTGCGTGGGCCGCGACGGCCGCGTGCATGTCAGCGAGGGCGAAGTCGGTGGGGTAAAGGAACTGTTCCCACCGACCCTCTTCCACGGCTGTTACCAGCTCTTCAATGGTCATAGAGTCCTTGATGTCGAAGGGGCCCGTCTTGAGCCTCACCAGACCTTTCAGATGAGCGCCACACCCCAGGGCCTGGCCCAGGTCATGGGCCAGGGATCTGACGTAGGCGCCGCGGCCGCACTCTATCTCCATAGTAATCACTGGAGGCGACCACTCGATGATGTCCAGTCTGTGAATGATAGTCTCTCGCTTCTCCCTTTCGATAACTATTCCCTGTCGGGCCAGCTGGTAGAGGCGTTTCCCCTCGTGTTTAAGAGCGCTGAACATGGGGGGTTCCTGAAGAATGGGTCCCTGGAACTGCTGCGATACCTCTTCCAACTGGCTGTATGTGATAGAACTGGGGTCCGCGGTGCTTGTAACGGCGCCCTCGGCATCGTAGGTATCCGTGGCTACGCCGAGGGTCACCTCGGCCCTGTAGCTCTTTGAGGAATCGGCCAGGAACTCGCTGATGCGGGTGGCCTGCCCAATGCAGATGGGCAGCACGCCCGAGGCCAAAGGGTCCAGGGTCCCGCCGTGCCCCACCTTTTTCTGATGAGTAAGGTTTTTCACCTGACGGACGATGTCGAAGGAGGTCCGACCGGTGGGTTTGCAGAGATTGAGTGTGCCGTTGATACTCAAGGCATTTAGGAGGCTACGCCATCGTTATTGGAGGGCTTGAGCCGGTCGATCAACTCGGTGAGACGGGCAGCATTTTCCAGAGAGTCGTCTCTGTGAAAGGTGAGGCGGGGTATATAGCGCAGGGATAGAGACGAGCCCAGAGTCCTGCGCAGAAATGGGCTGGCGGATTTCAGTCCCTGGAACACCTCCGCCTTCTCCTCCTCCGTACCCATGGCGCTGACGTAGACCTGCGCTTGCTTGAGGTCTTTGGAAACGGAGACCGAGGTTATGGATAGCATATGGTTGAGTCTGGGGTCGCGTATCGTCCTCTGCAATAGCAGGCTCAATTCAGCCCTCAGCAGCTCGTTTACTCGTAGAGCGCGCCTACTCATGGTTGGAGCTCCAATACATTGACGGCGGAACGCCGAGATGGGGGCAACCCGAAGGGCTAAGGAGGGTCATCAGGAGGGGGGATCGACCTGTTCTTTGCGGAAGACCTCCAGGATGTCGCCTACTTGGAAGTCGTCGAAGCCATCGACTCCGATACCACCTTCGGTACCGGAGGCCAGCTCCTTGACGGTGTCTTTGAAGTGGCGCAGGCTCTTTATATTCGATTCGTGGATGACATCACCGTTCCTGAGGACTCGTATCTGGGCGTTGCGATTAACCTTGCCATCGGTTACGCCTACCCCCGCTATCTTGCCACCTTTGACCTTGAATATGTCTTTGACCTCGGCCCTGGCCTCGATTACTTCTCGATAGACAGGCTCCCGGAGCCCGGATACTGCGGACACCACGTCGTTCACCAGGTCGTAAATCACCCCATAGTGACGAATGGTGATGTTTTCCAGGTTTGCCAGCTTCTTTGCCCCAACCTCGGCCTTAGTGTTAAAGGCCATGACGGTGGCGTTGGAGGCAGCCGCCAGAAGGATGTCGCTTTCGGTAACGACTCCACTGCTGGTCCTGATTATCTTGACGATGACATCGTCGCTTCCCAAACCCTCCACGGCGCTTCTAATGGCCTCGGAGCTGCCCTCCACATCTGTTTTCAATATGATGTTGAACTCTTTTGCATCCCCAGCCCTGATCTGGGCCAAGAGTCTTTCGATGTCGGTTGAATTCTTGCCCTGATCCGCCTCCGCCTCTCTTCGCTGTCGGTCTCGCTCGACCGATGGTCGGGGCTTCCGTCCGCCCTCTTCCACCGACAGAAGGTCACCCGCTCGCGGCACGCTCTCTATACCCAGTACCTCTACCGGGATCGTAGGCCCGGCGCTCTGGATCCGCTGCCCTTGGTCGTCGAACAGGGCCCGGACCTTGCCCCGGCACCTACCCACTGAAAAGATGTCGCCTACGTGGAGGGTGCCGGACTGTACCAGCACGGTTGCCACCGCTCCTCGGGTGGCATCTAGCTTTGCCTCTACGACCACTCCTTGAGCTTTTTTATCTGGATTGGCCTTCAGCTCCGCTATCTCGGCCACCAGGAGGATATTCTCCAGGAGGTCAGGGATCCCCTCTTCAGTCTTTGCGGAGATGGGCACTACGATGGTATCGCCACCCCAATCCTCGGGAACCAGTTCTAGCTCGGTTAGCTGCTGCTTCACGCGGTCTATGTTTGCCGTAGGCATGTCTATCTTATTTAGGGCGACAACGATGGGAACGCCGGCCGCTTTTGCATGGTCTATGGCCTCTCTGGTCTGGGGCATCACCCCGTCATCGGCGGCTATTACCAGAACGGCGATGTCGGTGACTTGAGTACCCCGAGCTCGCATGGCCGAGAAGGCCTCATGGCCTGGGGTGTCTAGGAAGGTGATCTGCTTGCCGTTTACAAGGACCTGGTAGGCCCCGATGTGTTGAGTGATGCCACCCTTCTCCGTGGAGATTATAGATGATTGCCGAATGACGTCCAGAAGGGTCGTTTTGCCGTGGTCTACGTGTCCGAGGATGGTCACAACTGGGGCTCGGGGCTGGAGGAGACTGGTATCTTCTTCCTCTGGAGGGGTGGGTGAGGTATCCGGCTTCTGAGCAGTGGTGGTCTTAGTCTCTTCGGTCTGAGTGGGACGAAACCCGAAGTCCGAGGCGATGGTGGAAGCCGTTTCAAAATCGATTACCTGGTTGATGTTGGCCATGACGCCGCGGCGCATGAGCTGCTTGATGACCTCGATATTACTCGCCCTCATCACGTCAGCCAACCCTTGAACAGATATCGCCGCAGGGATTTCCAGGGCCGGTCCGGAGGGTTTCCGGTCTGCCGCATCTTCGGCTTGGCTGGTCGAGGTTCCGCTTTTTTCGGCGGTTTTCCCTGTCCCAGCATTAGTTGTTCTAGCAGCCATCAGGTTCCTTTCCAGTTAGGGTTCTACATATCGGCACACCTGTGTTATGCAGAAAGGGCTCCAGATTCTAGCTTAAGACCCTCAGCATACTCCCATAACCTATTAACGTATTTCGGAAGGATTGATATCTTTAGCGTACGGGCCAACTGGCCTTTTTTAAGTCCCAACTCCCAACATTCCCAGTTCCTGCACAGGTACGCCCCCCGTCCCGATCTCTTACCGGTTTCGTCTACCTCAATAGCGCCTTGCGGAGTGCGAACGATTCGAACCATCTGCCCTTTTGGATTCACGCTCCTACAACCCAAGCAGGTCCTCTGGGGCGTTGGCCTTGTTCGGCTACGCTGTTTGCTGTTTACCACCTTGCGATTCCAGCGTCTTGTGATCCCAACATCCTCGGCGTTTTGATAGGTCTGGGGCTGTGGATTAAGGGATGCGGCCCCTGACCGTAGGAGGGCGAGGGCTACGGTCTGGGCCCTCTGCTCTTGGCGCCCTTCCCCGCGAATGCGCGGGAGCCTGATCCCTTTCCCTTCCGTTTCTTCCCTCTGGACTTGCCGGACCTGCCAGGCAAGGAGATGTCCAGGTCTTCGGCGAAGCGAAGCTCGGTGGGAGGCTTGAAGATTCTATCGTTGATACCCGGCCAGATCTCTTCAATGGCCCTGGAAGGCGGTGCCTCCTCTACTGGTGCAACCGGCGCTTCCTCTAGGACCACCTCATTATCCACTGGAGAGGCTACCTCTGCTACAGGCACCATCTCCTCGGGCTTGGGTTCAATAGTGGGCTCGGGCTCTGACGGCTCCGGGGAAATCGATGGCACCTCTTCGGCGACGGCCTTTTCCTCGACAGCCGCTTCTTCCGCAGGCGCGGCTACGGCTACCAGTTCGGGGGCTTTGGCTTCCGGCTCGGATGGTGTGGGAGCTTCCTCGGTTGGTGTCTGACGCCTCGCTTCATCGGCCTCTGTTACTCCCTTAATGTCTATGCGCCAGCCGGTCAGCTTAGCCGCCAGCCGGGCGTTCTGTCCCTCTTTGCCGATGGCGAGGGACAGATAACGGTCAGCGACAACGACGACGGCGGATTGTTCTTCCTCGTTGATTTCGACCCTTGCCACCTGAGCGGGACTGAGGGAGTTTGCGATGAAGATCGTCGGGTTTTTATCCCACTGCACCACGTCTATCTTTTCGCCATGTAGCTCGTTGACGATGTTCTGAATACGGATGCCGCGTAGCCCTACACAGGAGCCCACGGGGTCTATCCCCTCTTGCTTGGCGGATACGGCCACCTTGGTGCGGAAGCCTGCCTCTCGGGCTATTGAGCGGATCTCTACGGTGCCGTTGAATACCTCTGGCACCTCCAGCTCGAATAGGCGGCTGACCAGGTCCTTGTGGCTGCGGGACACTATCACCTGAGGCCCCTTGGGGCTCCGGTTAACCTCCAGCAGTAGGACTTTGAGCCGCTGGCCGGCGCGATATCGCTCGGTGGGTACCATCTCGGAAGGAAGCATCACGGCTTCGGTCTTCTCTATGTCCACGATGACTTGCCGGGGCTCCAGCCGCTGGACCACGGCGCTGGCGATGTCCCCTTCCCTGTCGGAGAACTCCTGATAGATCAGCTCCCGCTCCGCCTCACGGAGGCGTTGCATCACTACCTGCTTTGCGGTTTGAGCGGCGATTCTTCCGGCGAAATAAGCGGTGGTCTCTATCTCTATGACATCGCCTAGGGACGCCCCCTTCTGGATTTTTGCAGCTTCCTTGGGGGTGATCTCCAGCTCGGGGTCCTCCACGTCTTTCACCACCGTCTTTAAGGTGGCTACTTTCACCTCACCTGTGCTGGGGAGGATCTTGACCGATAGATTCTGGCCCGCGGCCTCGCCTTCTTTTTTGTATACCGATACCAGGGCCGCCTCAATAGCCGAGATGACCACCTCTCTGGGCAGGTTTCGTTCAGCCGCCAGTTGCGTTACCGCGATTAGAAAATCGCTTTTCATGTGGGCCTACACCCTTCTGATAGACCTTTTTTGCCCCATATCAACAAAAAAGTGGGGGTTTCCCACTTTTCACCAAGAACCTTAATTTGAAGGGATTATATCAGAATGCGGAGGCCCTGTGCAACCCTTGGGCCTGGTTTCTTGACTGCCAAATAGCCCTTTGATAGACTCGTGGACTGAGGGCGGTTAGCTCAGTTGGTTAGAGCGCTGCGTTGACATCGCAGAGGTCACTGGTTCAAATCCAGTATCGCCCACCACCAGGGTACACCCTGGATACATGTTTGTGATTCTAAGTCGGTTATCTCTCCGGGAGGCGTATTGTGACTTCGACATCGTTATCAGCTGATGAGGTACGTAAGGCGGTCCAGCAACAAGCAGGTAAGCTGCTCTCTCAAGTGGCCGGGTTCGTAGGCGTGAGAACCGTGGAGATAGGCCTTCGGCTCGGGCTCTTGGAAGAGATCGGGAAGCACACGGAGGGTATCACGACGGAGGACCTGGCCCGACAGGTGGGCTTTGACCCCTTTTATGTGCAGGTGTGGTGCCGTTCCGCTTACGCCGCAGAGGTCCTAGAGCTGGCGGAAAACGGGTCATACACCCTGGCTCCATACATGGACAAGCTGCTCCTGGATCAAGATTTTCCCGGGTACATTGGGGGCTTGCCTCTGGTGATAATTCAACCCGAGTTCTTCGATCGTTTTGGAGATAACCTTCCCTCTGGAAAGCAGATCTGGTGGGACGAGTGCAGCCCCGAGTTCATTAAGGGTGTAAGCGGCACGGGCCAGCCGTTTTACACCCGCCTCATACCAGCGGGCCTGGCTAAGGTATCTGGGCTCTCGGATCGCCTGGAGCAAGGGGCCCGTGTCCTGGAGATGGCCTGTGGCGCGGGGATAGGGTTGATCCGCCTGGCCGAGACGTACCCGAAGTGCTCTATTGTGGGGGTCGACGGCGACGCTTACTCCCTGAAACTGGTGTCCGATAAGCTTGTTGAGGCTGGAATCCAGGAACGGGTCACTCTGGTGGAGAGCACCCTGGAGGATATCCAGGACGCCGAGGAATACGACATGGTCCTGATTAACATCTCGATGCACGAGTGCCGAGATATCGAGAAGGTGACCCGTAATGTCCGCCGAGCCCTCAAGCCCGACGGCTACTTCATCATTTCCGATTTCCCGTTCCCGGATTCGACGCAGGCATGCCGCACGGTCCCGGCCCGCATAATGTGCGGGATTCAGTTCTTCGAGGCCCTGATCGGCGACCAGCTTCTACCCACTCAGGCCTATGTGGACCTATTGGGAAAGCACGGGTACCGCAATGTGGGCGCATTTGACCTGACCCCGGTCCACGCGGTGACCTACGGCCAGAAATAGTGGGCCTGGGGCCTGTGACTGAGGTCACCGGCCAGCTTCCGATGATGTATCATAGCTGTTGGCGAATGACCTGAGGTAATGGTTTAGATCGTAAACCTGATGTCGTCCACCAGGGTACATCGTTGGACCTCCCAGGATCGATCACGTGGAGGCTCCTGTTTTCCATAAATCGGGAGGAGTATTTCTTTGCCAATTCAGATGTCCGACCCCAGCGGAATCGAGCGCGCCCTAGAGAGCAAGAAAGGCCCGGCGGACGCCGACGACCTGAGCGCCCTGAGGGAGAGGATCCGGCACTCCGCGTCCCACATCATGGCGGACGCGGTACGGGCCATGTTTCCCGAGGCGCAATTTGCCATAGGCCCGCCCACCGAAGACGGCTTCTACTACGATTTCCAGCTTCCCAGGGCCCTCACCGAGGAAGACCTCTCGGTAATCGCAGAGAAGATGATTGAGACCATCGCCTCCGATCTGCCCTTTGAGAGACGCCAGGTTGACTCCAAGACAGCGCGTCGGATTTTCGAGGACCAGCCCTTCAAGCTGGAGATTATCGATAATATAGCCGATGAAAACCTGGGCATTTACACCCATGGGGACTTCTCCGATCTGTGCAACGGCCCCCACGTGGATTCCACGGGTCAGGTCAAGGCCTTCAAGCTGCTGAGCCTCGCAGGGGCCTACTGGCGGGGTGACGAGAACCGGCCAATGTTGCAGCGTATCTACGGCACCGCCTTCGAGTCCAAGAAGGCCCTGGATGAATACCTGACCAGGCTGGAAGAAGCGGCCAAGAGGGACCATCGCAAGCTGGGCAAGGAACTGGGGCTCTTCACCATCCACAATGAGATAGGTGCGGGGCTTATCTGCTGGCAGCCCAAGGGGGGGCGGATCCGCAGCATAGTGGAGGACTTCTGGCGAGAGGAGCATCTAAAACGTAACTACTCCCTGGTTTACTCTCCCCACATCGGCAAGAGCAAGCTGTGGGAGACCAGCGGTCATCTGGAGTTCTACAAAGAGAATATGTACTCGGCCATCGACCTTGATGACCAGGAGTATTACCTGAAGCCGATGAACTGCCCGTTTCACATCCTCATGTACAAGTCCTCTCTTCGGAGCTATCGGGAACTTCCCATGCGACTCGCGGAGCTGGGCACGGTGTATCGATACGAGAGGACGGGGGTGCTCCACGGCCTCCTGAGGGTGCGGGGCTTTACACAGGACGACGCCCACATCTTCTGCCGCCCCGACCAGTTGGAGGAGGAGGTACGGGGCGTTCTGGAGCTCACCTTCTCCCTCCTGGGCGCCTTCGGCTTCAAGGACTACAAGATCTACCTGGCGGACAGGCCCGAGAAGCACGTCGGCGAGCCTTCCGAGTGGACCAGGGCAACCGATGCCCTGCGTAACACCCTGGAGGAGATGAAGCTCGATTATCAACTGGACGTGGGTGGCGGGGCCTTCTACGGCCCGAAGATCGACGTGAAGATCGAGGATGCCATCGGTAGGGACTGGCAGTGCACTACTATTCAGTTCGACTTCAATCTGCCACAAAGATTCGATATCACTTACATCGGAGACGATGGCCAGCAGCACCGGCCTTTCATGGTCCACCGGGCTATCCTGGGTTCCATAGAGCGATTCATGGGAATACTCATAGAGCACTACGGAGGGGCGTTCCCGGTGTGGCTGGCCCCGGTCCAGGCCGTGATAATCCCCATCACAGACCGCCACCTGGACTATGCCAGGGCCGCGGTCGTGGAGATGAGGTCGGCGGGGTTGAGGGTGGAAGTGGACGACCGCAGCGAGCGGATGAACCAGAAGATAAGACAGGCCCAGCTGGAGAAGGTCCCGTACATGCTGATCGTCGGCGACAAGGAGGTGGCGGGAGGCAGTGTGTCAGTCCGCCTGCGGAGTGGGGAGGACCTTGGCCCGATACCTGTGACCTCGGTCATCGAAATGATCAGAGAGAAGGTCGAGACAAAGGCGTGAGCCGATGCCCGACTT
>JADFJI010000398.1 GCA_022566235.1 Chloroflexota bacterium | reverse complement strand
GCAAGAACGAAACACAACGCCCATCGTTGGCGAGGGCGAGGCAGTTAGTGGTGCCGCAATCGTGACGGGCGCGGGGAATGTCACCGTGAATCCGCAAACAGGCCAACTTCGGGCCAACGTCGGTGGATACGAGTTCTCTGCGGTTGGCTCTGTGTCTCAAGCAATGCACACGGCGAGAGAGTTTGATGATAGGCCTGTATTGGACTTGATCACAGATTCGACACCACACGCCTTGGTGGCCCTCAAGGAGAAGGCCCCGGCGATAAAAGTGATCTTCAACCGCCGTAGTCGCGAAGCTCGGGCCACTGCCTCGGTGTAGATCTGGTTTCAAAAACCTTCATCCTCCTTTGGCGAGGTCAAGATATGCTTGGGAGGGAGATGGGGAAGGAATAAATCTGGTTCCGACTTGTCCCGAGTATCGGGGCCCGTCGGGACTCTGCGATCCCTCTTTTGCCTCAGCCTGCTAGTTCGAACTGCGGCGTCTTCCCCGGTGCATCCGGGCCACGGGCCCATTCCACCTATGAGTTGGGGTCAGGATGTCTGGATTCTGCCGACGGCGTAAGCCAGCGAATGTTTCCCACCATCGCCTAATACGATGGTATCCATCCTCGGCTGTTTTTTCGGGGTGATGCTATGGGGCCGACAGATGGAGGGCGCAGCCTAATTCGTGGGGAAGCGGTAGACCCTGGCGGCGTTGCCACCTACTATCTTCCACTTCTCGTCCTCGGGTATGTCCTTGAAGGTGCGCTCTATCACCTCTCGTGAGTTGGGGAAAGTGCCCTCATCGTGGGGGTAGTCGTTGCCCCACATCAGACAGTCGACGCCGGTCACATCTCGATTGTTCAACCCGACGGGGTCGTCTCCGAAGGTGGCCCCGCCCTGCCGTCGAAAGTAGTCGCTGGGCTTCATCTCTAGTTTGGGCTCGATCCACATGTGGCGCTTCTGGTAGATCTCGTCCAGGGTCTGGAGGACCCAGGCCAGCCAGCCGATGCCGCATTCCACCAGGACGAACCTGAGACCCGGGTGGCGCTCCAGGATTCCAGAGGCCACCAGAAGGCAGAGGGGCTTCATGGCCGCGGCCATGTCCACCACCTCGAAGGCCAGGTCTTCGCCGGGGCCGGCGCGCTTAAGCGTTTTGGAAGGCTCCTTTTCGCCCGGCCCATCGGTGAAGATATGGAGGGCCAGGGGAACCGAAACCTCCTCTATGGCCGCCCAGAACGGATCGTAGAACGGATCGTTATACGGTTGCATGGGCATGCTGATGGGTATCGACAGGGAGCGAAATCCCATGTTGGCGGCCCGGGTGGCCTCGGAGATGGCATTATCTATGTCCAGGGTGGGCACGATGGCTGAGACGGCGAACCGGTCTGGATATGCTCCGAAAACCTCGTTGTAGTAGTCGTTATAGACCCGAGCGAGGGCGAGCTGAAAGCCGGGGTCCCGGGATGAGAAGGTGTTGAAGGTCCCGTGGGGATAAATGACCTCGGCGCTCACCCCATCCAGTTCCTGGTCGGCCAGGCGAAGGGGAATGTCGGTGCCTCCGGCCCGGTGGAAGACCCGTCCCACCTCTTCCCCATCCCTCCAGTATCTGCTCATGTCGTCCTCGGTCAGGGGGTTGGGGGCCTCCATTGGCCTGGGGGGCTGGCCCTCGACGATAATGAAGGTCTTTCCGTCCGTGACCTCCAGGCGAGGGGCCCGCGCCCGGTATTCGGCGGGCAGACGGTCATAGATCTCCTGGGGCTCGTTTAGATGGGAGTCGGCGGAGATCACATTGAATTGAGGCATGATCTTCCTTCCTTACGCCGGTATGGAGGAACCGTGACCCGACGGCCAGACCCTTACTGGTAACGGTGCCGGGTAACAGACCGTTATGTCGAAAGAGGGGGGAAGGCTTTGACTAAAGCCTGTAAAGCCTCTCTGCGTTACCTCCGATTATCATCCACTTGTCTTCCTGGGAGACTCCCTTGAAGGTGCGCTCTATCACCTGCTGAGAGTAGGGGAAGGTGCCCTCATCGTGGGGATAATCGCTGCCCCATAGAAGGG
>JADFJI010000046.1 GCA_022566235.1 Chloroflexota bacterium | reverse complement strand
CCGTGGGGGAGCAAGGGACTTTATTTCGGGGAGCTTTTCTGGACGTTGACACCAAAACAGCCTTTCCCTTCACCCCCGTTTCCCTGGCGGGACCCTGATGGGTGCAGAAAGGCCGCTCACTTCGGCTCTAAGTATTTAGTTACCTAACCTATTATATCAAAAAATTACAACGTTGGTTCAACACAATCTATTGCGATGCACAAGTGATCATGGCGTCGTTATTATCGTTAAGACCAAATCTGCTGAGACATCTTCCGACCTAATGGCGTTCAAAACACCGCAGGTTGGGCACACGGCTGCCACGGGCAAGGTAATGAAATTCGAGTCCATCACAGAATTAGGCACTACACCTGCATTTTTAGGATACCTTCGAAGCTTCGGCTTTGGGGGTAGCCCCTTGAACAATTGACGCCGAACCTTATCACGGGCGTATTTCGAAAGTGCCCAGACTTCATCCCTTCTAGGGGCCCAGCCTGGTAGAAAATGGATATGACCTTCGCTCGACCCGGCGAATCTGGCTCCGCAATTTATTCGGCCGCACACGACGTGCATACCATCTTTGGCAAGCCGTGCCCTGAGACGAGGCAGCACCCGTTCCTTAGCCAAGGCTTCGTACCCCTGAATGGGTGCCTTGGCAGGGTCTCTGATGTAAGGGTGGAGCTGTGGTAATGGTTTTCGGGGCAATCCTTTCTTCGGATTCATATCATCTTCTTTCGATTGACTTGGCCTCAGTTAACCTTCATTTAAGGTTGTCAGCTTCCAAATTATAGCTCTACCGCCTGATTATCTCTCGCACCAAGGTGAACTGGAATGGTAAGATTGCGTAAACGTCGTCACCACGAACGGGGGCTCCGCCCCTTTGCATTCCCTTTTTCGAGAAGCTTATTAAACTGCCAGGGCATTAGCGTGATGGTATGATTTCGCCGGGAATGGCTATGCTATACTCGTGCCCAAGTAATAAGTAGACATGTGAGGGCAGAATCCCGGGTGCTCAGCGTTGGCATCGACATAATGGAGGTGTCCAGGATAAGGTCGGCCTTGGAGCGTTGGGGCGACCGGTTTCTCAGGCGGGTCTATACCCCCGGGGAGATCGAACGGTATCGAGGAAGGGTGCCCGAGCTGGCCGTCCGGTTCGCCGGGAAGGAGGCGGTGATGAAGGTGCTGGGCACCGGAAACCGGGGCGTTTCCTGGCGGGAGATCGAGATACTGCCCCTGAGGAGCGGCAAGCCAACGGTGCGCCTCTACCATCGGGCCAAGGCCCATGCCAGGAAACTGGGCCTGGGGGAGGTGGCCATCAGCCTTTCCCACTCCAAGGAGTATGCCGTGGCCTCGGCGGCAGGCGTGTTGGAGGAGGAGCAGGTGTGATGAAGGGCCACCGATGAAGATAATTACCAGCGAGGAGATGCTGGAGATCGAGGAGCGGTGCGCCGAGGAAGGGGTCTCCACTGACCAGCTTATGGAAAACGCCGGCCTGGCCTTCGCTGAAGAGGTGCGGACCTGGAGGGGAGGGGTGGCGGGGAGCAACATCGTGGTGCTGGTAGGTCCCGGCAATAACGGGGGCGATGGCCTGGTAGCGGCCCGCCATCTCCACGACTGGGGCGCCAACATCTATCCGTGTCTCTGTGCCCCCCGGCCCGATTCCGACCCCAACCTACGATCGATCATCGACAGAGGCCTGGAGCCTATATCGGGATTCGAAGAGAAGGGGCTTACCATCTTTAAGGAGGTGTTGAGATCGGCGGAGGTGGTGATCGATGCGGCGCTGGGCACCGGCAGGTCGAGGCCCATCGGCGGGGTGATCAAGGAGCTGTTAGACGAGGTACGCAGGGCAAAAGAGGTGTCTTCTCGTAAGGCCATAATAGCGCTGGACCTCCCCTCCGGACTCGATGCCAACTCGGGCCAGGCAGACCCTGCCGGGCTGAAGGCAGATGTTACGGTGGCCCTGGGCTATCCCAAGGTGGGAATGTTCGCTTTTCCGGGAGCGGAAATGGTTGGGGAGCTGGTGGTAACCGATATCGGAATCCCCTCACACCTGGGAGACGGCATATCCCTGGAACTGATGACACGTCCCAAGGTCCGGGCCTTCCTGCCCCCTCGCCCTCACGATGCTCACAAAGGCACCTTTGGGAGGGTGCTTGCCCTGGCAGGCTCCATCAGCTATATAGGTGCTGCCTATCTGGCCTGCCAAGGGGCGGCAAGGGTTGGGACGGGCCTGGTTACCCTGGCCTGCACGCTCAGGCTTCAAACGATGTTGGCCTCCAAGCTGACGGAGGTTACCTACCTGCCGCTGCCCGAGGATGAGGGTCATGAAAACCGGTCCAAAACTGTAGACCTCATCGAGGACCAGATCAACGCCAGCCAGTCCCTTCTGGTGGGCTGCGGCCTGGGGCAGGAAAAACCTACCAGGGAGCTAGTTCATCGATTGCTGCTGGAAGGGGGGCGGCCACTGCCCCCGACTATCGTGGATGCCGATGGTTTGAACATTCTCACCCACTATCCCGACTGGTGGGAGAAGCTGGGCCAGGAGACGGTCCTGACCCCCCACCCGGGCGAGATGGCCCGGCTAATGGGCCTGTCCAACACGGATGTGCAACAAGACCGGATCGGCGTCGCCAGGCAAGGGGCCCGGCACTGGGGAAAGGTGGTGGTCCTGAAGGGGGCCCACAGCGTAGTCGCCAGGCCCGATGGCCAGGCTATGATCAGCCCCTTTGCCAATCCGGGGCTGGCGTCGGCCGGCACGGGGGATGTGCTGGCTGGGGCGATTGCGGGCCTCATGGCCCAGGGCCTGACCCCCTGGGCCGCGGCCGTAACCGGGGTCTACCTTCACGGTCTGGCAGGGGAGATGGGGCGGAAGGAGATGGGGGACACGGGCCTCCTGGCCAGCGATCTACTGCCACTGCTGCCCAGGGCCATCAAGGACCTGAAAGAGGGCTAGGGGCTGCTCCAGCCTTCACTCAAGGGCATTCATAACATCTTTCACCATCCCCCTGTATCCCCCTTCCTGGCAGGAAGGGGGGATGGAAATAGCTCTGGTCCCGACCCATCGGGACATGCCCCCCGGTCCCGACTCGTCCCGATACTCGGGACTCGGCATCGGGACACTTTCCGATTTATAGGACTTATTAAATGGCCTCACACAGGTGATTTTGACCCACCCAACCGCCCTGGTTGCGTTCAGGGATTGGGGGGCACCACCATTCCTTCGGCTACGCTCAGGACAGGCTCTAGCCTTTCCCCCTGTAGGGGGAAGGAATAGGCTCAGGGCAGTCAGGCTCACCACGACCGGGGGCTCCACCCCTCTGCCCTTCCCGAGTTATAGGCTTGCTAAGGAGTCAAAGTCTGACCGCTTGATGTGGAAGTTTACTCACCTCAGGCAGAAGCCATCGTATCTCAGGCGTGCCGATTGCTCCTCAATCGTGGGACAGGCTATAATTGACCCGTTATGCTACTGGCCGTAGACATCGGCAATTCCAACATATCCCTCGGCGTTTTCCAGGGCGAGGAGCTGAGGGCTACCTGGCGCATAGCCACCGATGTGAACAAGCAAGCGGATGAGTACGAGGCCCTGTTCCAGGGGATGCTATCGATCCGATCCCTCCAGCCCGCGTGTATCAAGGAATCGGTGATCTGCAGCGTGGTGCCGCCCCTGACCGGCGTTTTCCAAGAGTTCTGCGAACGGTACCTGGGGCATAAACCCTTGATTGTGGGCATGGGTGTGAAGACGGGTATTCGCATTAACTACGAGAGCCCCAGGGACGTGGGTGCCGACAGGGTGGCGGACGCCGTGGCCGCCTATCACAAGTACGGAGGGCCGGTGATTGTGGTGGACTTCGGCACGGCCACGGTCCTCGATGCGATATCCGGCGATGGTGTTTATCTGGGCGGTGCCATAGCCCCTGGCATCGGGATAGCGGCCGAGGCCCTGTTCGCGCGAACTTCCAAGCTGCACAGGGTCGAGCTGATAGCCCCCCCGACAGCCATAGGCAAGAACACGGCGGACAGTATGCAGTCGGGCCTGATATTCGGATACGTGGGGCTGGTCGAGGAGTTGGTGCGAAGGTTTCAGAAGGAGCTGGGGGAGAAGGCCCGGGTGATCGCCACCGGGGGCCTCGCGTCTATCATTGCCAAGGAGACACCTGTGCTTGAGACGGTAGACCCGAACCTGACGTTGGATGGGCTGCGGCTCATTCACCAGATGAACGTGCCATGACAGCAAAGGAACAGATCGGCCTCGACCGGAGAAGGGGCCTGGATGGGAGTCGTATCCTCCTCGGGGTCACCGGCAGTATAGCGGCCTACAAGGGTGCCGACCTGGCCAGCAGGCTGACTCAACGAGGGGCGCTGGTGGACGTGGTGATGACAGGGAGCGCCCTGGAATTCGTCACCCCACTGACCTTCCGTAGCTTGACCCACAGGCCTGTGGTGACCCGGCTCTTCGATGTCGAATCGGAATCCAGCATGGAGCACATAGCCCTGGCGGAGAGCTCGGATGTGATAGTGGTGGCCCCGGCCACGGCCGACCTCATAGCCAAAGCGGCCAATGGCCTGGCGGACGACCTGCTCACCTGCATACTCCTAGCTACCCGCTCCCCCGTGGTCCTGGCCCCGGCCATGGATGGATATATGTTCGAGAACCCGGCGACCCAGGAGAACCTGGCCCGGCTCCTCTCACGGGGCTATATAGTGGTGGGCCCGGAGGAGGGGCGTCTGGCTTCGGGGCAGGTGGGGAAGGGCAGGCTCGCCGATGTGGCCGACATCATCGGTGCAATCGGTCTGGCGCTGGGCAGAAATGGCGACCTGGCAGGCCGCTCCGTCCTGGTCACCGCCGGGGGGACCCAGGAGCCTCTGGACCCCGTTCGGCGCTTGACCAATCGATCCTCGGGGAAGATGGGATATGCTCTTGCGGAGGCGGCCCGGGACCGGGGCGCGGGGGTCGTCCTGATCTCCGCTCCCACGGGCTTGAGGCCCCCCTACGGCACGCAGATGATACCCGTGACCACGGCCCAGGAGATGATGGACGCCGTAGCCAGGCAGGCAGCCGAGACCGATGTTCTCATAATGGCGGCCGCCGTAGCCGACTACCGCCCCTCGTTTGCTGCGGACAACAAGATCAAGAAGAGCGGCAAAGCCATGACCCTGGTGTTGGAGGAGACTCCCGACATCCTGATGGAGGCAAAGGCCCTGGGCCTGATAAAGGTGGGGTTTGCCGCCGAAAGCCAGGACCTGGTGGTCAACGCGCGTCAGAAACTCGAGAAGAAGGGCCTGGACCTGATCGTCGCCAACGATATCACCGCCGAGGGGAGTGGCTTCGGGTCCGAGACCAATCGGGTGACCATCATCCACCGTGGGGGGAAGATGGAGGAGTTGCCGACCCTGATGAAGTCGGAGGTGGCCCACCAGGTGCTGGACAGGGTTGTAGCGCTGGTATCCGCCAGGCCGAAGGGGAAGGGCTAAGGGGCTAGCTAAGGTATCCGTATTAGGTTAGGTGCCAGCCCCACCAGACTTTCCAATTCGTGCTGAGAAGAACCGACAAAGCTCTTCATCGGGCACTTGCTCCGCCGCGAACTTGAACGTACCGTGATCTCGTATTTCCTCCGCTGCTCGGCGGATCATTCCGAATGTGGCCCTCGTCAACGAACCTCCGATACTTACCCGCTTCACTCCAAGGGCCTTCAGTTCGGACACACTGAGCGGGTTTCCGGCCAAACCCATTACCACATTGATTGGCCCGTCAATCTCGCTGACTAGCGAAGCGATAGTTTCGGCGTCTTTTACTCCAGGCACGTACAAACAGTCAGCACCGACCTCCCTGTACAGATTCGCACGGATTACCGATTCTTTGAACGGTTCGGGATGATTGATAAGATAGCATTCCGATCTTGCCGTAAGCGTGAAGGGAAAGCCGAGTGACTCGGCTGCCTCCTTCGCGGCCCGGATGCGGTCGACGGCATGGGAACGGTCATACAGTGTATCCCCGAAACTTGCCGAAAAGTCTTCGATGCTAGCCCCCACCGCCCCAGCAGCTGCAAAAAGTCGGATCGATTCGGCTACTTCTTCGGGCTCATGACCATATCCGTTCTCCGCGTCTGCACTGACGGGAACATTAACTGCCATGGAAATTCGTTGAGTCTCCTCCAGCGCCGCATCCCGTGATAAAACACTCTCGTAATCAGGAAGCCCCAAGCAGAAAGCAATGCCGGCACTCGTCGTGCCTATAGCCGGAAATCCGGCCGACTCCAACATACAGGCACTCCCTGCATTCCAGGCGTTTGGCATCACGAAGATGCCTTCGGCGGTATGCAGGTCTCTAAAGACCTCACCTTTGTGCGCTTGAGTCTCTTGCACCACAGCCTCCTCGGGACCTAACGACCAAGCATCAACGGCGCGCGGCAGCACGTCCGTTGCACAGCCCGGCATGGTCCGTGCGAGTCCGAATCACCTGTTCCAGGCTCTGACGTTCATCGGGTGTCAACTCGATCATCGTTTCTGCTTTACGCATGAGCACAGCGTAAAACAACTGACTATGTTTGTACACATTGCGAGGTGACTAAGCACTAGAGGCTATGTAGTGCCACTTGGTGTTTTTGTGGTCGCTGCCCGGCGGTCGGCGATGGCCGGGGCCCGTATCCCCTTGAATATTACGGCGACGGCGGCCCCGGTTACGGCCAGCATTGTGGACGTTACCGGAAAGACCCTTCGATGCCCGATGCTCCAGGCAAGGGAGCCTCCCGCCAGGGGGCCCAGACCCCAGGCCATAGCGTTGGCGGAGTTGACCACTCCAAAGGCCGCCCCCAGGTTCCGCTTCGGTATCAGCATCCCTACCATAGCGTTGATGGCGGTGAGCATTCCCCCGCTGAAGATACCGAAGAGGGCGAAAAGCGGCAGGAATATCACGTAGTTGTGGACGAAGAACTGGGGCAGGAAGGCCAGGGATGCCCCGAAACAGCAGAAGATCAGAACGGTGCGCAGGTCCAGCCTGTTGCTGAACCTTCCTATGAATATCGCGCTGACACCCGAGGTCATCCCCAGCAGGGCAAAGGCCAACCCGGCCCCCGTGATGACGTTCCCCTCTTGGGTTATGGACTGGATAAAACCAGGCACAACGGGCTGCATGATGACGGGGGCGCCCTGGATTATGGGCAGGACCATAAGGACGGGAAGAAGTCCCTTGGTGCGCAGCACATCCCGGGTCTCGTTGAATAGCCCGGAGATCCCGCTTCTGGCATCCTGAGGCCTTTGAAAATTCTCGTGAACAAAGAAGGTTACGGTCAGGGTGCTGATGGCCACGACTGCCGAAGATATGAAGTAGGTGGTCCTGAACCCCACTGCGTTGGCTAACTGCCCTCCAATGAGGGGCCCGATGCTGATGGCGAAGAAATTCGCAAACTGAAGCATGCCCACGGCCAGGGCCATACGGTTTCTGGGAACGGCGGACGCCGCCAGGGCCATGGATGGCCCCACACTGCCCGAGATGGCCCCGTGGAGGACCCGGACCCCCATGAGCTGGGTGACGTTGGTCACCAGGCCGGAAAGCAGCAGTATCAGGGAGCCGGCGGCGTATGCCCTGATGAGGAGGGGCTTGCGGCCGTGGCGGTCGGCCAGAAACCCCCAGAAGGGGCCGGCGAGCCCCATGGAGATGGCGAATACACCCGAGGTGAGGCCGGCCCAGAAGGCGGCTTCCTTGGCATCGCCGATACCCAGCTCCTCCTGGATGAAGATGGGGTAGAGGGGGCTCATGAAGGTCCACCCGGTAGAGGTAATGCCCTGGGTGATGCAGATGAGGAACAGGGTTTGCTTCCAGTGGGGCAGGCCTTTCCAGAGATGGTAGGGGGCCTTGAGGCCTTTCACCAGGAGATGCGAACAGCGTGGCTTATGATGACACCCGCACTCCTCTCTCGGTAGTGTCGGGCGAGCCTGCGTCCAGCAATCCCGAAGCTTTCATGATCTCTGGCACTTTCGCCTCCCAGCCCATGGGCATTATGTGCACCCCTTGACACATCTGCCTCACGGCGCGGATGGTGCGAGCGGCGATCTCGATGCCCTTCTGCACACGGCTCTCGGCGCGGTCCATCTCATCGATCAGGGGCTGGGGTACTGTGATGCCGGGCACATTGCTATTCAGGTAACGGGCCATCTTCCCGGACTTGAGGACCACTATCCCTGCCAGCACCGGAACGCCCAGGGGCCTGGCGGCGTTCATAAACTCCTCGAAACTGTCCGGGTCGTAGACGGCCTGGGTCTGAAAGAAACACACCCCGGCGCGCACCTTCTCCTTCATCCTGGGGATCTCTATGTCGATAGGCGCGCCCGGGTTGGCCGCAGCCCCCACGCAGAAAATGGGTGTGCCGTTCAGGTCGTTACCGGCCATGTCCTTTCCCGATTCCAGCAGCTTAACCGCATGGAGCAGCTCCATCACCGTGAGGTCGAAGACGGGTTTCGCATCGGGGTGGTCGCCGGTGCCCGTGGGATCACCGGTCAGGCACAGGATATTTTCGATACCCAGAACGTAGGCGCTGAGGAGGTCGGACTGGAGGGCTATGCGATTGCGGTCCCGGCAGGTGAACTGACAGATGGGCTCGATCCCTCGCTCCTTCAAGACCCTGGACAGGGCGAGAGGCCCGAGGCGCATGACCGAGGCGTTCTGGTCCGTAACGTTTACCGCGTCCACTCCCCTAAGGGCTTTAAGATCTTTCAGGTTCCTGCTGATGTCTACCCCCTTGGGGGGCGTCATCTCTGCAGTCACCACGAAGGGTTTCGACTTCAGGGCCTCGGAGAAACGGCTCACTCAGCTCTCCATGTCCCGGTAAATGGTATCTGTTTGAGTGCCGGGTCACCCATTATAGCATCGCCTCGCCGGGTCACGGGTCTAACGATGGGGCATACTGTATCGGATTGCCAAAACGGGTCTCAGGAAGGGGTTAAGTGGGAGCAGTAGTGCCCTCAAAAATGGCCACAATGGCTTGTGATTAATATTGCAATCGTTAGTGAAATTTGTTACAATTCATCTGAGGTGGAGGTGTTGATTATCCAGATGGCCGTTCGAAACCGTAGCATTTGCTATAGCGGATTGAGGTAGATCGCCTGTGACAGCCAGAATATTAGATGGTCGCGCCGTTGCCGGGGAAGTGCACGGAGAGGTGAGGCAGGGAGTTGATCTCCTTCGCCTGGAGACGGGGGTGACACCTGGGCTGGCGGTGGTGCTGGTGGGTCGGGACTCGGCCTCGGAAGTGTACGTAGCGGCCAAGGAGAGGGCGGCACGGGCCGTAGGCATCGAGACTGAAACCATCCGACTCCCTGCCGACTGCAGCGAGTTCGATCTCCTGCTGGAGATCGAAAGGTGCAACCGGGACTCCCGGTTCCACGGCATACTAGTCCAACTGCCGTTGCCCCCACACATCGACCCTATGACGGCAATCGGGACGGTCAACCCGCTGAAAGACGTCGACGGCCTCCATCCCGAGAACATGGGCCTCCTTCTCATGGGGGCCCCCAGGTTCGTGCCCTGTACCCCTGCCGGCATACAGCGAGTGTTGGTGGACTCAGAAGTATCGACCGACGGCCGGCATCTGGTGATCTGCGGGCGAAGCCGTGTGGTGGGACGGCCGCTGGCGGCTCTAATGATGCAGAAGCATCGGGAGGCCAATGCGACGGTGACGATAGCCCATACGGGCACCAGGAATCTCGTCTCGATGTGCCAGCAGGCGGACATCCTGGTGGTTGCGATAGACAGCCCCAAAGGGGTGACTGCCGACATGGTAAAGAAGGGGGCTGTGGTTATCGACGTGGGCATCCACCGGGTGCCAGACTCCACGGCACGGAAGGGCTATCGGATCGTCGGGGATGTGGACTTCGATTCTGTAATGGAGAGGGCAGGGGCCATCACCCCCGTGCCCGGGGGCATCGGGCCGATGACCGTGGCGATGCTGCTGGTGAACACCCTCAAGGCCGCAAGGTTGGCAGTAAGAACAGGCGAACAGAGCCCCTATACCTCTGCGGTAGTATAGATAGGCTACCCGTGTAAAGGTCCATCAGTCCGCTTCTTGCGCGGCGCGCTTACGTCGCCGCCGGGCCTCTAACCCCATGCCCCGCCTTCCCATCCAACCTTGATTGGCATTAGATACGGCTCTTTATTCGCCTCACTCCGTTCTCACATCCTGTGTCAGCGCCGTGCTATCGAGAATAAGGGTCGGAGAGTGTTTTATAGCAGTCTCGACCATCCCTCTTTTCCTCTTCCCTTCGGCAGGCTCAGGACAGGCCTGGCCAGGAAGGTGAGGAAATTAAGTGCGGCC
>JADFJI010000045.1 GCA_022566235.1 Chloroflexota bacterium | reverse complement strand
AAGTATCCGTTCCAGCCTGTTTGGCAGCCTCTGCCCCTGGAACGGAGGCCGGTAACAAGGTGCCCCACCCCGATGCCCTGTACTGCAGCGCTATCCCGATCATGTTGGATACCACCCAATAAAGGGCCAGGCCGCTGGGAAATCCCAGGGTAAACATACCGAACATGACAGGCATCATCCAGAGCATCATTCTGTTCATCGATGCCTGTTTCGGGTCGGTGGACCCGCTGGTCATCA
The DNA here is from genome assembly GCA_022566235.1 of Chloroflexota bacterium. GTDB lineage: Bacteria > Chloroflexota > Dehalococcoidia > Plut-88900 > Plut-88900 > JACZVB01. Next base: position 10,062 of record JADFJI010000045.1, on the reverse strand, counting down.
TCTTCTGCTGCACCCACATTGAGCCCCCAACGAGGATGGGAAGAAGCACCCTGGAGGGATCTGGCTCCGAGAGGTCCAACCACAGGAAGCCGCTGTTTAATGGAATCGCCTCGTGGACCCCGGGCACCCAGGACCAAAGCCTCTGGGAAAGGCTCACGAGGCCCTCTGGATTACTGGGCAGGGCTTTTATGATGGATTGGTAAAGCCCAATCCAAATGGGCATCTGAATCATCATAGGACCCAGGCAGCCAATTGGGTTCACACCCTCTTCCTTGTACAGCCGCATGGTCTCCTGGCTTATCTTGGCCCTATCTTTGCTGTACTTCTGCTGGATCTCGCGAATCCTGGGCTGGAGTGTGGACATGGCTTTGGAGGCGCGAAGCTGCTTACGGGTCAAGGGGTACATGGCGATACGTACGATTACGGTGAAGGCAATTATGCTGATTCCAAAGTTATCGCCCAGGATCCCATACAAGAAAATGAGCGAGTTCATCATCACATCGATGATGATGCCTAGGAATTCCCCCAAGAAGTCTCTGATGAAACCCAATTATCTTCTCTCTGTCAGCGCTATTGGCCTGTGACCCAATTCGGTATGCTTTGGCCCGTGGAGGCATCGATGGCGAAGAGATCGTAGTCGGTGTTGGATACGAAGACTATGTTGTTGCGCGCTGCTAGGGGAGCCAGGACCCTGTCCCCGGCAGCGAAGGGCTGCTCCCAAGCTGCCGTTCCTGTATTCGCATCGAAGCCAAAGACCATGCCGTTCCGAGACCCTACCACCAGGACCTGGTCAATCAGGCTGGAGGAGCCCCCGGAGGTGAGGCTTCGGCTTGCCAGGACCGGTTTCCCTCGAATGCCCTGTCCGACTGGGGAGGCCCAGCGAGGCGTTCCACTGCTCGCCTCCAGGGCGTAGATGATGCCATCCAAAGACCCAACGAAGATGATATCTCCAGCCCTGGGGTCCTGGGCCAAAAGGGCTTCTGCCCATATCCAGTTGCCGGTGGGAAAACTCCATCTGACCCGGCCGCTGGGATCGATGGCATAGAAGTTCTTGTTGAAGGACCCCACATAGACCACTCCGTCCTTCACCACGGGATTGGCTGCAATCGCACCTCCCGCCTTGAACTCCAGGACCTTCCCGCCTTCCTCCCTGACCCCGAATAGGGTGCCTCCCATGGTGCCGAAATAGACTATTCTGTTATCGACCGTAGGCGTCGACCAGATTGGGCTTTTCGCGGGAAAAAACGCTCCACCGGTGCCGATCTTGGGAGAGCCGTCCAGCGCGTCCAGGGCATACAGGTTGCCGTCATCGGACCCGAAGTAGACCGTATTGGTGTCCCGTGAATAGGCCACGCCCCCAAATATGGGGCCGACGATGTCTTGACCCTGGGACGGAAACTCCCAGGCGCTCTCAGCCGTCTCACCCTTTCGCACAGCGAATATTCGTCCGAATTCGCCACCGTCACCGCTGTATACCATTGTGGTGTAGATCATCGTTCCACCACCTGGTATATCCACTACCAGAGGCGTCCCGTAGATGGCTATAGGCTCTCCTCCCGCAGTGAACCGGCCCTCATCCGTCCCGTTGAAGGTGTTGAAGACCCGGAGGCTGGCCCTATCGCTTCCCTTCTTGGAGGGCTGGTAAATGGAATCCCCTGATAGCGCAGGCCCGCCCCAACCGTCAAATCCCCCACCTAGTCCCGCTTGGGTGCACGAAAGGGTAACGAACAGCGCGATGGCCAAGAAAATGAGGAGTGATCTAAAGGGAGTCAGGTGAAGTCGGCCGGTGCCGGCCTCCTTCGGGCAAGCTTCCCGAGATACCGCGCTTAAACTAGTAAGAAGTGGCATAGATTAAGATGGAAACCCGGGCCCGGGGAGCGAGACCACCAGGCAGAATGGAGGAAGACATCCGTTCAAGGTACGGGATCGTAGCCGCCACTGGACAGTGGGTGACAGCGTCCAAGACGCCGAAGTGTCAACCAGCCGCCTTTGGCAGCGCCGTGTCTATCAATCGCCTCGTGCCCATAGGCTGAACAGGTTGGCAGGAAACGACAATTAGGCCCGGGGCCGTAAAAAGGAGATAGGGCGATCTGGTAAAAACTGATCAAACCAAGAGCAATCTTCTTCAACCCTATTCCTCAGCCCGCGGCCAGCGCTTTAGTGTCCAGCAGTCCGGCAGACCGCAACAGGTCCTGGAGCGCCAGCCGGAGCACTCTATAGGGGGCCTTGGAGGCGTTCTGCCGGGCGATGATCACGATATCCCACCCCTGTTTAGTAGATAGCTCCCTGACTGTGTTTCTCATTCTACGTTTGACCAGGTTTCTGCGGACCGCCTTGCCTACTCTCTTCCCTACCGAGAATCCGTACCTGTTCACCCCCAGGTCGTTGGGACGTATTCCCAAGACCAAGAGACCGTTGGACCAGCGCCTACCTTCCCTCAGTACCGCCGTAATGTCCCCGCTCCTCCGCAGCCTCTGGCCCTTAAACATCCCGTTGACCGGGTTTCCCTTTCTTTAGTTTTCTAGTGGTTGGCCCTATACGGACAACTTATCACGACCCTTTACCCGACGCCTGTGCAATACATCACGACCGCCCCGGGTGCTCATCCGAGTCCTGAATCCATGCTTTCGCTTCCGACGCCGCTTCTTCGGTTGATAGGTCCGTTTGGGCACTTTTTATACCTTCCTTGATTTCGAGAGTATAAGCCCTCATGTTTGAGGGTGTCAATCTGATAGGGCCTCAGTGAGCGCTCTTTCATCCGGGTTCAAGGGCCATGGTCCCTTCTTTTGCTGTTTGAGGCGGGCTGCAGTGGACTCGAGCTTCGTCGCGTGGTGCCCATAGAGCCTGTCGGAACGCTCAGTTGAGGGGGATCTAATCAACTCCACCGCGGGATTCAAAAGGTTCCGGTCCTGACAGGCGTGGGGCATGCGAACGCACCAGGCGTGAGCGCCGGGCCCCGGGTCAGCCTCGATATGTCCACAGCACGGCCACGGTGGTGGCCATCCACAGGACCACAGTTATCATAATTGGGATGTCTTTCATAAGGATGTCCTCTGGGCTACCGCCTGCGTTCTTGGCGTGGATCAGATAGAAGTAGCGGGCGATGCCGAAGGTTACAAACGGGATGGTGAGCATCATCGCATCGTTGGAGGGGAGATTCTCGGCGGTAAAGGTGTAGAGGATGTAGGCGATCAGGGTGGAGGCCATGAGCATGGTGATCAGGTGGTCCAGCATCTCGCGAGAATACTGGGACAGGCTGGTTCGATGGTGGGCGCCCTCGGCCCCCAGGGTTATGAGCTCCTGCCGCCTTTTGGCGAAGCCGATGAACAGTGCCCCGAGGCCGGTGCATATGTAGAGCCAGGGTGAAGGGTCCACCGATATGACCAGCGCCCCGGCCGCGGCCCTGGTCACGAAGCCGGCCCCAATGGCGAAGACATCCAGGATGACCATTCCTCGCAGAACGACTATGTAGAGGGCCATGGTTCCGATGTATACCGACGCTGCAACACCGAAGCCAATCTCCAGCAGGAATCCCAGGGGAATCGCGGTGCCGATCAGCAACAGCGATACTATGAGGGCCATAGGCCTGGACAGCCGCCCAGATGGCAAGGGCCTTAGCCGCTTGTCGGGGTGCAGCCGGTCTCTGTCCAGATCGACCAGATCGTTTATCAGGTAGACCCCAGAAGAGAGAAGACAAAACAGGCCGAAGGCAGCCCCTGTATCTGCCAGGATGGAGGCTACATCCCCCAGGTCACCGGGGTCCCATGAGAGGTTGAGGGTGAAGGCAGCGGGGAGGAAGATGATCAGGTTCTTGGCCCACTGCTTGGGCCTCATGGCAACCACCAGGGCGAACGCCTGCCCCGCCACTCCAGTTGTAGCAACCCTGCTTATGACGCCGTTTGGTGATCCCATTAACAGGCCTTCTCAAGTCGATGTGGAGGTCATATTAAGCCACCCTAAAGCTTCCGGTCAATTTCCCACACGTATGAGTCGGTTAATACAGCAGCGGCCTTGCCCATAGCCCCGTTTCCACCTTATTCTATCCACGAGATGGCAAGAATACGCCTGGACACCCTTCTAATTCGACGAGGCCTCGCCTCAAGCGCGGAGGAGGCCATTGGGCTGATCATGGCCGGCCGGGTCAGGGTAGAGGGAAGGACCATCGACAAACCCGGGATTCAGGTCAAGGGGGACGAGTCGATTGCCATCAAGGGCGGTCGACCATTCGTCAGCCGTGGAGGAATCAAGCTGGAACATGCCTTGTCGGAGTTCGGCGTCCAGGCCAATGACCTAGTCGTCCTGGATATCGGGGCCTCCACAGGCGGCTTCACCCATTGCCTTCTCCTCAGAGGGGCCCGCAGGGTCTACGCCGTGGACGTAGGCAGAGGACAGCTAGACTACAAGCTCAGGGTCGACCCCCGGGTGGTGGTGATGGAAGGGTTGAATGCCCGATACCCGTTCTCCTTGCCGGAGAGAGCAGGTCTGGTGGTGGTGGACGTCTCCTTCATCTCCCTGGAGAAGGTGGTGCCGAGGGGGCTGGAGCACCTGGAGTATGGCGGCTGGCTGATAGCCCTGGTGAAGCCTCAGTTTGAAGCCAGGCGAGACCAGGTAGGCAAGGGCGGCCTGATCAAGGACCCTGGCATACATGCCCAGGTTCTAGGGAAATTCATAGCGTGGGCCATCGGACTCGGGTTTAGGTTCCGGGGCCTGACTCCCTCGCCTATTCTCGGCGCGACGGGCAACCGGGAGTTCTTCGTTCTGCTGCAGCGGAGCCGAGGAGTTCATTAAACGGCCAGGGCATTCCAGACCTGACAACACTCTGCATGACCATGAGGTGATGCAGGGGCTACTGAAACTGGCGGTAGTTCTCCTGGAACATGGCCACCAGCTTCTGAGCCTGGGCATCGTAGGCCACGGGGTCGGCCCAGGAGTCCCGGGGATTGAGGACTTTCGAAGGCACGTTTGGGCATGAGATGGGCACTCGCAACCCGAAATGAGGGTCTTTCCGAGTCGGCACCTTCGCCAGGGAGCCGTCCAGTACGGCCTTGACCATGGCCCTGGTGTAACCGATCTTCATCCGGTGGCCTACACCGTATGGTCCGCCCGTCCAGCCTGTGTTGACCAGCCAGACCTGGGCCTGGGTCTCCCGGATCTTCCGTGCCAGCATATCGGCGTATACCGTGGGTGGCATGGGCATGAAGGGAGCCCCAAAGCAAGAGCTGAAGGTTGCAACAGGTTCAACTATGCCCCGTTCAGTGCCCGCTACTTTGGCCGTATAGCCAGACAGAAAATAGTAGTTCGCCTGATCGGCGTTCAAAATGGCTACCGGCGGCATCACCCCGAAGGCATCGGCGGTGAGCATGAGAATGTTTTGCGGAGTGCCGGCTATCCCCTTTGGGTCTGCGTTCGGGATGCTGGTAAGGGGATAGGAGCCCCTGGTATTTTCAGTAAATGAGGCGTCGTCCAGGTCAAGCTCCCGGGTCTGGGGATCGATGACTACGTTCTCCAGGATGGTGCCGAAGCGCTCGGTTGTAGCGTAGATCTCGGGCTCCGCTTCCCTGGAAAGCCTAATGACCTTAGCGTAGCACCCCCCCTCAAAGTTGAAGATGGTGTCGTCGCTCCAGCCGTGCTCATCGTCCCCGATGAGGGTCCGGTCTGATGTAGCCGAAAGGGTGGTCTTGCCGGTGCCCGAGAGTCCGAAGAAGAGGGCTACGTCCCCATCGGGGCCCAGATTGGCCGAGCAGTGCATGGGTAACACCCCGGCCAAGGGCAGCAGATAGTTCATGACGGTAAAGGCCGCCTTCTTGATCTCCCCCGCGTAGCTGGTCCCGCCGATGAGGACTATCTTCTGCCCGAAGTCGATTATTATAAACGCCTCGGAGTTGGTTCCGTCCCTTTCGGGCACGGCTTTGAACCCCGGGGCGTGAATGAAGGTGAAATCGGGCTCCGTTTCGCCAACCTGTTTCGTGGGCATGGCCAGAAACATGTTGGCGGCAAAGAGGTTGTGCCATGCGGTCTCGGTAATGGCCCTGAGGGTCCTTCTGTACCTCGGATCGGCCCCGATCCAACAGTCTCGAAAGAAGATGTCCCTGCCTTGAAGGTATTCCAGTACCCTACCAAGCAGCGCATTGAACCTTCCCTGCTCGAAGGCTCGATTCACAGGTCCCCAGCAGATCTTGTCCTCTGAAGAAGGCTCTCTTACGAAAAACTTGTCATTTGGGGACCGGCCTGTATAGAGGCCCGTGTTTACCACCAGGGCCCCGCCCCTCCCCACCATGCCTTCCTTCCGTTGTATCGCTATCTCCCATAGCGCCTCGGTCCCGAGGTAGAGGGCCTTATCTGTAAGTGATGCTATCTCAGACTTTTGCTCCATAGCCTGCTTTACCGCCAGGCTCTCCACATTCATACAGCCTCCTGCAGCCTATTCACTTATGGGGCGAGAATGTAAATCCGGTTCTCTGTTCGCAAGCTCAACCGATAGCACAGCCCCGTCTATAGAAGCCAAGGATTCCGGTGCAGATCTGTTCAGGCACACTTTTCACGAACGGAACGCGGGAATGGTAGTGATAGGGGATGAGGGTTTTTATATTCAAGGCCATGCTAATTATAGCATTCATAATGGCTCCGGGATAGTCCAACGGGACGGGAGTATTTAACAACACTTTCGTCCATCCACCTATCCCTCTTCCCTTCTTCAAGGTACCTTCGACGGCGCTCAGGACAGGCAGGCCAGGTAGTTGATCTGTGAAGCCTGCTCAACCCGTCCCCGGGGCCGGGGGGGCGATGGGGCTTCCGTGCTGGAACCGGTTGACCCCTTCGTACAGCAACCGCTCTGACCTGTAAAAGGCGGGAAGCTGGTACGAGGAGACAGTGATATCGGTACCCGGTCCGGCGTCGTGGGCGTTTGCATCGGGCTCCGGGCCCACAGCCGTCGGAGTGGGTTCCGGGCTCGGCAGCCCGGGTAGGTCGATGGAGTCACCAGTACCCGAACCACCTGATCCTCCGCCTAAAGTTATCACCAGGAAGATCAACAACAGGATAAAGGAGGCCATCACCAGCACCAACCACTCCCTGGAGATCGATACCCGTGTCCGGGGAGCCGAATCCTGGATGCCGGGTCTCTCTCCCGAGCTCCAGACCAGCCGGGGTTTGAAGGATCGGTGAAACTTGCGGGCCAGTAGGCCTACATCTCGTGAAGAGCCCCTGGCCGATGGTGTTTCCGGCTGGTACTTGCTTCCCCGGGCCTCACCTGTAGGCGGCTCGAACCTGGGGAGAGACTCCAGGATCCCGTAGCCGACATCGTAACGGCACCGGGAGCAGATTACGGGGCCGATGACATGGCCGGCCCAGTAGCCGGTGGTAGAGCCCGGGCCCCGTCGGAAATCCGACGAGCCGCACTCGGGGCAGCGCCTCCCGCCCTTTCCCTCAAGAGTCATGATGGGGCCGCCGTGGTGGACACTGCAACTCGACTTGATACCAAACGCCTCTTTATGTCAAATAGCGGGGTCAAAGGCTACTTCGGGATGGGCTTAGTCTAAGACGGGGATGGAGCCCCACATGATCTCGTCCGGGGATTTTACCAGCCCCTTCTCTCGGGCCAGGTCCCGAATCTTCAGCAGAGTCATGTTTACCTCCGGTGTCAGGTACACCCACTCTTCGCCGGAGGGTATCCAGTAGGGGGAGTTAATTCGAACCACCTTGCTCTCGTTAACGTTGAGGTATATTCCGAATTTAGACAGGTCCATTCAGGCTCCCCCTTCTCCTATTCAACGGTGACAGACTTGGCCAGGTTACGGGGCTGGTCTACGTCACACCCTCTCCGTACGGCTATATAGTAGGCGAAAAGCTGCATCGGCACCACCGATAAGATCGGGGACAGGAGGTAAGGGACAGGGGGCAGATAAACGACGTGATCGGCCCTGGAAGCCAGATATTCATCTCCTTCGGTGGCGATGGCGATCACCTTTCCGTCCCGGGCCTTGACCTCCTCGATGTTGTTGAGCATCTTGGCATATAACCTGTCCTTCAGGGCGATGGCCACTACAGGCATGTCCTGGTCTATCAGCGCGATGGGCCCGTGTTTCATCTCCCCCGCCTGGTATCCCTCGGCGTGACTGTAGCTGATCTCCTTCAGCTTGAGGGCCCCTTCCAGGGCCATGGGGTAGTTTATGCCACGACCCAAATACAGAAAATCGTTCATCCTGAAGTAGACCAGGGCCAGTTCCTGACACAGGGGGCCGGTCTCCAGGGCAGCGCCCACAAGGGCCGGGAGCCGGGCCAGGTCGTCCACCATGGTGGCCATTTGTGATCCGTCCAGGACGCCCCTGGCGCGGCCCATGCATGCGGCGAGAAGGTACAGGGCAGCCATAGAGTTGACCAGGCACTTGGTGCTGGCGACCCCGATCTCCATTCCCGCCCTGATATAGATGGTGTGGTCGGCAACCCTGGTTGCCTGGCTGTTCTCCATGTTGGAGATGGTGACGATACGGGCCCCTTTACTCTTTGCCTCCTCCATCGCTGCCAGGGTGTCGACCGTCTCACCGGACTGGGTGAGGGATACCACCAGGGTGGAGGAGTCTATGACGGGGTTCCGATACCGAAACTCCGAGGCGTTATCAACCTCGGCGGGGACTCTGGCCAGCTCCTCTATCATGGTGCGGCCCACCATGGCGGCATGAAGGCTGGTGCCCATCCCCACCAGCACCACCCGGCGAAAATCGGCCAGCTCTCGCTGGGAGAAAGGGACCTCTTCCAGCGATATTTCAGGAGGGTCGAAACTCAACCGGCCCCTCAGGGTATTGGTGACGGCCTGAGACTGCTCCATGATCTCCTTCAGCATGAAGTGCTTGTACCCGCCCTTGGCCACTGTTACGTCACCGTAGGAGATAATGATGGGTTGCCGGTCGAGGCCGCGTCCGTTGCTATCGAAATACTGCGCCCCTTGAGGGCCTATGGTGGCCAGGTCCCCGTTCTCCAGGAATGCGACCTTGTGAGTGTAGGGAACTATGGCCGGGAGGTCGCTGGCCAGAAACATCTCCCCCTCCCCGTACCCCACTACTATCCCCCCGGCATTCCCTACTCTGGCAGCCACTATCTTGTCCGGTTCGCTGACACTCATGACCAGAATGGAATAGGCTCCTTCTATTGCCCCAAGGCTCTCCCTGACCGCCTCCTCCAGCCCGTTGCCTCGGGCCGAACTCTCTTCCACCAGGTGAGCGATGATCTCCGTATCGGTATCCGAGGAGAATGTGTGGCCCCGGGCCATCAGGTCATCTTTAATAGGCCGATAGTTCTCGACTATGCCGTTGTGGATCACAAGATAGTCGCCGTTACAGTCGATGTGTGGGTGGGCGTTGGCGATGGTGGGCTTGCCGTGGGTGGCCCATCGGGTGTGGGCGATACCGATGGTGCCCTGGGGCACCCTGTCGCCTGCGGCCTTCACCAGGATGCTTAGCCTGCCGGCGGCCTTCTCCAAGAAGACTCCTCCCTCGCCATCGAGGACGGCGATGCCGGCGCTATCGTATCCTCGGTACTCTAGGCGCTGGAGGGCGTCGAACAGGATGGGCCCGGCGGGCCGGCCTCCTACGTATCCAACTATTCCGCACATGGTCTCTTAGTACATCTCCTCAACCGCTGGCAACTCCCCAGAGCTCAAGTACCCGGTTCACAACCTGCTCCAGGGTGAGGTGAGTGGTATCGATCAATCGGGAGTCGGGGGCCGGTCTCAAGGGAGACTCTTTCCTCTCGCTATCGATTTTATCCCTTCTCACCAGGTCGCTCAATATAGAGGTCTGTTCCACCGATGCCCCAAACCCTCTTAGCTCCTGATAACGGCGTCTGGCCCTCTCATCCGGAGATGCGGTCAGATATATCTTGAGGGCGGCATCGGGCAGCACTACCGTGCCTATGTCCCTGCCCACCATCACCACCCCTGCACCGGCGGCCAGGGCGCGCTGCTGCGCCACCATGGCCTCTCTGACGCCCCTATACCTGGACACGATGGACACCTGTCTGTCCACCTCGGGTCGTTTGATCTCATCCGATACGTCTCGCCCATCGGCC
>JADFJI010000044.1 GCA_022566235.1 Chloroflexota bacterium | reverse complement strand
TGACAGGGATAGACAACGAAGTCTCGATCACCTTGCCTCCGAGGTACCCCGCCAGACCAACTAATTCAAAAGCCCCCTACGGATACCAGTGGAACGGAACCCGGTTTGATCCCTGCCCCAGCGGGTATCCAGTTGCCCAGCGCATCTGGGAGATGGCTCTGGAAGGAGTCTCCCAACGGCGTATTGCTCGGCTCTTGACTCAGGCGGGTATTCCTTCACCAAGTGGTAAGCGGCAATGGTCAACTTCCACTATAGCCCACATCCTATCCAACCCGACGTATAGCGTAACCTATGTCGCCCTCCGGACTCAGGCTGTAGAGCCCAAGGTTCGCCGACTCGAAAGCTACGGTAAGACATCTCGTAAACGGAGGGATGAACAGGATCAATTACCCCTGCCGGGCCTGGTGAAAGAGCCCGTAGTTAGCCCTGAGGACTTCGCCCGGGTCCAGGTTCGATTAGCCAGGAACAAAGCTGAGAGAGGCAAAGTGACTCAGTTCTATCTACTGCGTGGCTTGCTCCGCTGTGAGGTCTGTGGCCGCCGCTGGAGGGGCAAGATTCTGCGTAGCGGAAGTCGGATTTATTATCGGTATCTGTGTATCGGTACCGAAGCCAGGGATGACGGTATGCGATGCGCCTGCGGCTCCCTTAAGGGTCCGGTACTGGAAGGACGGGTGTGGGATAGAATCGTCTCCTTCCTATCAGCACCAGAAGTGTTTCTCAGGCTGTTGAGGGGCAGGAAAATGACCAACAGGAGGCGGTCAAGCAGGTCCAGACCTCCATCAAGCGACTGGCCCAACGTCTGGCAAAACTCTAGGATGCAGAAGCCAAGGCATATAGTGGGTATGCTCGTGCCATTACTTCGGAGGAAACCTACGAGCGCGTGGCAGCTGAGCTTCGGGCAGAGCGATCGTGGATCACTGAGGAACTGGAGCGTCGTCAAAAGACACTGGAGGAGGCCCAGCGCAAGCTGGTAACTGCTGACACTATTAGGAACCTGTATCCCCTGATAGCGGATCGTGTCCGGAGCGCCACGCCTGAGGACAAGAGATTCGTCCTAGAGTGTTTAGACACCCATGTCACGGTTGGACCGTCAGGTTTATCATTGTCCCTGGCGATACCAAAGAAAGCTATGTCCGCGGTATCCAACCTTCCCTGGCCAGTAAGGGGGGGTAAGTTAGGTATGTCCCGACATGTCGGGACATATCCCTTTTCGAGAAGCTTATTAAGCGGCCTGCTTCGTCCTTCCAGCCCTTCCTGCATGGGAAGGAGGGAGGATCGGGACGTGCAAGAGATGGCCGGGTAGGAAGAGGGAAAGAGGGCTCATATCTGGGGGCATCCCCATCTCTGTTAATATGGTGTTGCCGTTAAACCCGGTGAGCAAAGGTGGCATGGATGGTATTTCTGCTAATAGCCCTGATACTAATGGCCTTGATTGGCGTGATAGTGGCGTCCCGCCTAAAGGCGGGACGTACCGCTATTCCCGGGTCGGGCAACCTCATCTCCCAGATCAAGCCTTTTGATAACTTCACCCGGATCAACGTGGGTAACGCCTTTCAGGTGGAGATATCCATGGCGAGTCGCCACAGCGTCGCCATAACGGCGGACGACAACGTGATAGAGCTGATAGAGGTGGAGAAGGAGGGCGACACCCTGAGGATAGGTCTGGAGACGGGGGACTACGACGAGGTCACCCTGAAGGTCAAGATCGGCCTTCCAGAACTGGATGGCCTGTTGATGACCGGTGCCACGCGGGGAGTCCTGGAAGGTATTTCCTCGGCCACCGACCTCAGCATCAGCCTATCGGGGGCCAGCTCTTTGGAGGGCCAGCTGGAGGTGCGGAAAGGGGATTTCAGGCTCTCGGGCGCGAGCAGGATCAACCTCTCGGGTTCCGCTGACAGCTTCTCGATTCGAGGGTCTGGGGCCAGCATATTCGACCTGGGCGAGTTCGCGGTAAACAGGGGTGAAGTCATCCTGGGCGGGGCCAGCAGGGCAACTGTTAGAGTGGCGGAATCGCTGGATAACGTGGACCTCAGCGGCGCGTCCCTTCTCTCTTATACAGGCGATGCCGAAATCAAAGAAGTGAGCACCACTGGCGCCTCCAGCATCGAGCGTAAGTAGATCAGAAGGGGTCCGACCAGATCCTGGAGGCGCTGTTGTAGAGGCCCGGTGTTATCAGGGTCAAGATAACAAAGGAGAGACTGACGTGGCCAGGAGAAAGCTTTACAGGAGCAGTGCAAATAAAGTTCTGTTTGGAGTGGCCGGGGGCCTGGGGGAATACTTCAACATCGATCCGGTGCTGGTTCGGGTTATCTTCGTCGTCCTTTGTCTGACTACCGGTTTCCCTTTGATCCTGTACCCAATCCTGGCTGTAATCATGCCCAAGGCCCCGATCCCAGGTTCGGAGATACGAGACGAGTTCGGAGGTGCCCAGCGAGGAACTTCAGATATTGACGAAGGCAGCGCTGCTCCTCATGCCCGCGACAGTGGCTTTAGAGAGTCTGAGGCCGTGGAATGACGGGATGGGTTTGGAGCATTGGTCCTGGCCGTCCTGGGGATAGGGATGCTCAGGAGACGACTGAGGAGAGCATGAATCTTGCATCCTGACCCGTTATCCACCCCCTTGCCCCCCCTATATGCTCCTCTGGCATCGTTTGCGGGGCGTAGGCCCACGTCCGTCGGGGAGTGTAGATGGGAGTGAGAGCTCTCACCCTGCCTGGCCCTTCCAGGGCCATCGTCGAAAGTCCCCATTACAAGTGGTGGTCCTACTTCACCATCGCCATCGGCTTGTTCATCACGGTGATGGACCAGTCTGGGACGAACATCGCCATGCCCAGCATCGCCGATCACTTCGCCCTGGACCTCCCTACTGTGCAGTGGACGATGCTCACCTATATCCTCACCACCAGCATCATGTTCATGCCCGTGGGACGGCTCTCGGACATGGTGGGCCGGAAAAAGGTGTATCTGGTCGGTTTCGTGGTGTATGGCGTGGGTGCGGCGGTGGGAGGCGCTGCTCTGGTTTTCCCGCAGGTGATCGCAGCGAAGATCATCCAGGGGATTGGGGCTGCCGGGATTCAGGCCAACGCCCTGGCCATAATCTCATCCTCGTTTCCAGAGCATGAGCGGGGCAAGGCCATCGGGCTTTACACCACCATCATAGGCACGGGGCTAATCAGCGGGCCGATCATAGGGGGCCTTCTGATTAGCTGGCTTGGCTGGCGAGCGGTCTTCTTCGCCAACGTGCCATCAGGTTTTGTGGCCATTTTACTGGCCATGGTAGTGTTGAAGGGAGCGCCTGTGGCCCGGCGCGCTGCGATGGGGCACCTGAAGTTTGACTGGGGCGGGGCGGTTCTCTCCTCGGGGGCTCTCGTTGGCTTTCTCCTGGGGCTGAGCAACGGCCATAGATTCGGCTGGAGCTCACCGGCGGTTCTAACCAGTTTCATCCTGGCGGGCATCTTGTTCACGGCGTTCATATGGTGGCAGCTCCGGGCCGCCGACCCGATGCTGGACCTGGGGTTTTTCAAGGACAGGGTCTTCTCCATGGGGGTCTCGGCCCGGTTCATCAACTTCCTGGGGACCTCGTCTATATTTTTCTTGATTCCCTTCTACATGATTAGCGGCCTGGGCTATTCTCCCGGCAGGGCCGGCCTGATGCTGGTGCCGGGCGCCCTGTGCATGGCGGTAATAGGGCCTATAAGCGGCCGAATCTCGGACAAGATAGGCTCCAGATTGACCACGACGACCGGGCAGGCCATCCTGGCCCTGGCCCTCTTCACCCTGTCTCAGTTGACGGTGGACTCCTCACCGGTCCATGTGATCATCGGGCTGGTGATGTCAGGGGTTGGGTTGGGGCTGTTCAACGCTTCCAACAGCGCGGCGATCCTCACCTCCCACGGACAGGAGCGTTTCGGGATCATAGCTGCCTTCCTCAATGTCATCAGGACCTCCGCCAACGTCTCGGGAATTGCGCTTGCCACCACCATCGTCGCCGTGACTATGGGGTCTCAGGGCTTCGAGCCAAACCTGTCTGCGGTGACGGATGCTGGGGGGGAGGGGGTGAGGGTGGCCTTCGTATCCGGGCTGAACAACGCCTTCCTGGTGGCTGGGATCATGCTGCTGGTGGGGATGGTGATCTCGGGCCTGCACGGAGCATCCCGCAGGGTGCCGCGGCCAAGCGATGGACACGCCCCCCAATCCCCGGCCTCCTAGGCCCGACTCCTCGTCTCTTAGCCGGGACGGGCCTGGCTCCCCAGGCCTCTCTCTTCGATGGCCAGCAGCTTCTTTAGACGCCGGCGGTGCCGCTCTTCTCCAGAGAACCGGGCATTTAGAAAAACGGTTATCAGCTCTTTGGCCAACTCGGGGCCGATGACCCGGGACCCCAGGCACAGGACGTTCATGTCGTCGTGCTCCACGCCCTGATGGGCGGAGTAGGTATCGTGGCACATGCAGGCCCGGACGCCGGTGACCTTGTTGGCGGCGACACAGGCCCCGACCCCGCTGCCGCAAACCATTATCCCCCTCTCGACACGCTCCGAGGCCACTGCGCTGGCGACGGCCTCGGCATAGTCGGGATAGTCATCGTCGGGGTCCAGGGCGTGGGCCCCCAGGTCTACAACCTGGTGGCCCTGGGCCTCTAACCAGGGGAGAAGCTCAGATTTAAGGGGAAAGCCTGCGTGGTCTGCGCCCAGGGCTATGCGCATAGGGATCGTCTCCTGCTGCCTCTGTAGGGGGTTTTCAATCCTCTCTCTATTCCCACGGCGATACCGCAGGGACGCTCAAGTATACAAAGCGGGTCATACCCTGGTCTACCCGGGGCGTCAAAGGCCGGGGGGCTGGCCCGGGTGGGCCGATCGGTCAGTCCAGGCTGTACCCCGCGGCGTGTACCTGGCAGGCGTTTCCGTGCTCCGAGACGTATTTGTAGGCCGAGGTAGCGGCGATGACACCCTGGGCGGTGGATGTGATGGTCTGCTTTAGCTCTCCCGAGGCGTCGGTGACGTCCCCGCCAGCGAAGAGTCCGGTGATGGTGGTCTCCATGAGCTTGGAGACCATGATCTCGCCTTTATCGTTTATCATGGCCCCCAGCTTGGTAGCGAGTTGGTTTCGGGGGTCGGCCCCGATCTCGATGAATATGCCGTCGACCTTCAGATCCGACTGGTCCATGTAGGGTCTGTCCAGCTCCAATCTCTCCAGCTTACCGTTTCCCACCAGCCCTTTGACGTTGGTATCGAGAAGCTGAACGACGTTGGGGGATTTTTCCAGCAGGCTAAGATTGATGGGCTCGGGTCGGGTTAGCTTGGCCTTACGGTAGATCAGGTATACCTCCTTGGCGTATTTGGCCAGGAGAACCGAGCCTTTTACGGCGGCATCGCCTCCCCCCACGACGGCAACCGACTGGTCCTTGTAGAGGGGGGCATCACAGGTGGAGCAGTAGGATACGCCCTTGCCCATGAGGTCCTGCTCCAGGGGCAGGCCCAGCTTCCGTCTCTCTCTACCCACGGCCAGTATGACTGCGGTGCTCCTGTACTCTCCATCGTAGGCCTTGAGGTTGAAGCAGCCTTCCTCCTGGGCCAGCTCGTTCACCCGGTCGTCAAGAATCTCCACCTCCAGGGCCTGGACCTGCTCTTTCATCTTTAGCATCAGATCAAAGCCATCGATGTGGGAATATCCGGGGTAGTTCTCGATAGTGCTTCCGGTAGCCGTCTCTCCCCCGAACTCGTCTCCGATGACCAGGGTCTTCATCTGGTAGCGGGCGGAGTAGAGGGCCGCCCCGTATGCTGCTGCTCCTTGTCCTATGATAATTACATCGTAAGGTTGGGCTGGGTCTGGCATTGATATCTCCTCCTCGATTCGAAGTCTGAGAGGTCGCGATGGCGAAGGCCTACCCCCGGGTCCTTGCTCGCTTCCCTATCTGGGGGGACTGATCGCCGGTATAGCCTGGGTTGCAAAATGCACGCTTCCTCTAAGAAGATGATAACGCATTTGAACGTTGGGAGGGGCCGGGTTCAATCACCGACCTCTACTTGATTCGATTCCAATCTCGATGAAAGGGATTCAGGCCAGGCGCCTGGCAGTCTGGATGGGATGCCGGCGCCCTCAGCTCAATGCTATACTTTCACCGTTCGAGGCCCGGAGGAGGGCACGCCGGCGCCTCAGCCCGGTGAATTTATCAATGGGGAGGAGCATCCGATGAGCCTACTGCTCAAGGGCTGCAGCATCATAGACGCAACGACCCCCGATGTACGGCACGATCGGTATGTGCTTATAGAGGGGGATACGATACGAGAAGTGAAGGAGGGGCGTCCCCCGTCGGTGGACCGGGTCATCGATCTTGGCGGGGCATACCTGCTCCCCGGCCTGTGGGACGTTCACACTCACCTCAATAAGGGTACCTGGGGCGACGAGCTCATCGAAGAGGAGGCGGAGGGTCTGGCCCCTCGGATTCTGGGCCAGGCCCGGAACGCGATGGAGGCCCTAAAAAACGGGGTCACCTCGCTGCGGGTGGTGGGAATCAAGAACTGGACCGACGTTGCCCTGCGAGAGGCCTTCGCATCGGGAAAGTTCATGGGGCCCCGATTGTTCTGCTGCGGGACTGGCCTCAACACCACAGCGGGCCACATGGCCGACACGGAATCGGATCTGGGCCTTGACGGGCCCGTCTCCTTTGTCCGCGAGGTGCGCAACCAGATCATGCACGGGGTCGACCAGATAAAGCTGGTAACCACCGGCGGCATCATGGGGTCGGGCCACGACGTCATGACCAACATCATGATGCTCAAGGACGAGATGGAGGCCGCGTTGCAGATCGCCAACCTGAGGGGCGTGCCTGTGGCGGTCCATGCTACCGTTGCGGAGGCGGTGAAGTGGGCGGTGAACGCCGGGGCCCACTCCATCGAGCACGGGTACATCCTGGACGAGGAGGCCGCACATCTGATGGCCCGGCGGGACGTCTACTACGTTCCGACCCTGGCCCTCAGCCATCTGACCCCGGACCAGGCGGCCACCGAGGCCGAGGAGTCTTATTGTGAGGCCCACTCCCTCCCCGATATATACCGGGAACGGGCTGACTATTTCGCCCCGGCCCACGAGGACTCCTTCCGGATGGCGGTGGATGCAGGGGTGAAGATCGCCAGCGGCTCGGACCAGGGGCCTCCGGGGGAGGCAGCGCTTCTGGAGATCGAGTTTCTGTCGAAGTGCGGCCTGGGGCCCTACGGGGCGATAGTGGCGGCCACCCGCACTTCGGCGGAGGTGTGCAAAGCGCAGGACAGGCTGGGGACGGTGGAGCCGGGCATGCTGGCCGACATCGTGGTGGTGGACACCAACCCCCTGGAAAACATAGAAAATCTACGTAGACAGGTGCTGGTGATCAAGGGCGGTGAGGTGGTGGTGGATAAGCGGTAGAGGAAACGTCAGAAAATACACCCTCGGATGGTCTCCTCCCCCACTACGGGGGAGGACTAAGGTGGGGGGGCGCCTGCTATTTGCAATACGAGGCTAGGCCGCCGGGGCGGTGGGCGCGGGGCTGGTCTCCTTGAACCGGGGTATCACCCTGGAGCCCAAAAGGTCAAGGGCCCTCATAGTGTCGTCGTGGGTGGTGTTGCCCGCCTGTATCATCAGAAGGATCTGGTCGATGCCCAGGTCCATCCACTTCTCCAGGCCCCGGCACACGGAGTCGACGTCGCCGCCGATGACGATGCCGTCCTCGATTAACTGGTCGTTGCTGCGGTCGAGGATCGACTCCAGAACGCCCTGGCGCTTTCCTCCGGCGGCCTCCTCGTAGAATTTGCCTTCGTGGCTGCCGAAGCGTAACTTCTGTAGGGGGACATCGTTCTCCCCGAAGTACCAGCGGGCAGCAGCGCAGGCCTTGTCCCTGCCGACGGTATAATCCTTGTCGATGTTGCAGATGGCGAAGGCTGCTATCTGGTGGTTGGCGTAGCCGCCTATGGGCTCGCACTCGGGCATCGCCTCTTTGTATGCCTGGATGGCGGGGATCATCTTGTCGGGCTCTGTGGCGCTGAAGCCGAGGATTCCCATCCCCATCCTGGCGGCCTTGGCGAAGGTTGCAGGCTGGGTTGCGGCCAGCCACAAAGGAGGATGGGGTTTCTGTACCGGTTTGGGCACCAGGTCCCGCTGGGGCAGGTCGTAGTGCTTGCCCTTCCACCCGGGGAACGGATCATTCATGAACATGGAGCAGATCACCTGTATGGACTCCTCCCACTGCTCCCTGGACTCGTCCGAGTCGTAGCCAAAGGCCTCTGTATGGTATATCGAGGCCCCACGCCCCGTCCCGAAATCGACCCGGCCGCCCGACAGGACGTCCAGGGTGGAGACGTACTCGACTACCCGAAACGGATGATTGCAGGGCAACACCACCACGCCAAGGCCGAGGCGGATGGTAGAGGTGTGCTGGGCCAGGGCGGCGAGGAACAGCTCCGGGCATGAACTGTGTCCGATCTCGGGGTAGAAGTGATGCTCCGTCTGCCAGTAGTAGTCGAAACCCACGGCCTCGGCGCGTATGGCCTGCTCCATGGCCTCTTTATAGAGCTTGACCTCAGCATTCTCGGGCCAGGGCTTCGGCATCTGTAGCTGATTGAAGTAACCCAGTTTCATACCCGGCCCCTTTCGTAAAGTGCTATCCACCGTTCGGTGCGACTGTTACGCATAGCCCTCGGCATCCACGGCGAGATGAATTGTATCTCCACGAGCCCACGACGGCAATACAGGACTATTTCCAGGTACTAATGGAGGCGGTCAGCTAATCGACGCCTCGCAACCTGGCACCCGTTTCCTGTGACAGCTTCTGGACCAACTGGGCCTGGACCACGTTGACTTCTTCCTCTGTGAGGGTGCGGTTGGGGGACTGAAACTGGATGCGATACGCCAGGGACCTCTGTCCCTGCGGCACCTGGTCCCCCGAGTAGACATCGAACAGGTTTGCCATGGTTACAAGGGGGAAGGACTTTATCACGTCCTCGATTGCCCTGGCGGGGGTGTTGGCGTCCACCAGGAGAGCCAGGTCCCTCAGCACCCCCGGATACCGGGAGATGGGCCTGTACTTTTTGGAGGCGGGCAGGTGACGTCGCAACTTTTCCATATCCGCCTCGAAGATATGCACCGACCCCGCTTCGATATCGAAGGCCTCCAACACCTGGGGATGCACCTCGCCCAGCACCCCCAGGTCATCGTCCTGGACCTTAAGTCTCACAATCCTGCCGGGATGCAGTCCCGGCTCCTCCCCAGGCTCGAACCGGACCTCGATGCCCAGGCGTTCCAGCAGCGACTCCACGATTCCCTTGGCCCTCAAAAACCCGTTGTCTGAACCCTCTTCATCACCGGTCACAACACAGGCCAGAATCTCCTTCTCTATTGGAAGATCCCCATCCCGTGGCAGGTAGACCTTTCCGATTTCGAAGAAGAGCAGGCCCTGGTCCTGGTGCTTCTGGTTTTGGGCCACGTTGGCCAGTATCCCGGGGCGCAGGCTGAGCCTCAGGTGCTCATGCTCGGGGCGCATCGGGTTAGCTATTCGTAGAGGATTCAGGGAGGCCAGCGCAGATAGACCGGCCTTTTCGAGGCTCGACAGGCTCGAGATGGAGTAGTTCACCACCTCCTGCATCCCGCACCCCGCCATGATGTCCTGGACAGTTTCCTTCAGTTGACGGGCCTCGTCGGGAACGATCTGAGGTATGTGCCCGTGTAGAGTGGTGATGGGTACCTGGTCATAGCCCACGATTCTGGCTACTTCCTCTACCAGATCGTCCTCGATGGAGATATCAGACCGCCAGTACGGGACGGTGACCGACAGGTCCGACTCCCCCGCCTTGCGGCACTTGAACCCCAGGGAGGTCAGCACCTGCCTGCTCTTCTCCTGCTCTATCCGGGTCCCCAGGACCTGCTCCAAGCGTCGTGATGTGAGGCGGAGTGGCCTGGGCCTGGTTTTTCCAGGGAAGATGTCTATGACTCCCCTGGCCACCCTCCCACCGGCTACCTGGGCCAGCAGCCGGGTGGCCCTCTTTAGGGCCGGGAGGGGAAGCCCGGGGCTGAGGCCCTTGTCGAATCGCAGGGACGCCTCGCTCCTCAGCTTTAACCGGTTGGAGGTCCGGCGGATGCTGACGTTGTTGAAGTTGGCCGATTCGAGCAGGACCGAGGTGGTGGTGTCGGAGACTTCGGACCTGGCGCCGCCCATCACCCCGGCAAGGCCCACGGGCCCGGATGGGTCGGCGATGGCCAGCATCTCGGGGTCCAGGGGCCGACTCTCGCCGTCCAGAGTCAGCAGCCTCTCCCCGGCCCGTGCCCGCCGAACTATGATCTTCCCATCCTCGATTCCGTCGTAGTCGAATGCGT
>JADFJI010000043.1 GCA_022566235.1 Chloroflexota bacterium | reverse complement strand
CCATACGAATGCGCATCCTTCCAGTGGGAGATTCCCCCAACTCCAGTGCCGCCCGACACATGGACTCCTGGGCCCTCTCCCCGTTGGAGTGGACGATGAGCTGCAGCTCCACGGCCCGGGTCCCGACCATAGCCACCATGAGCTGTCTGCGATTGAGCGCCAGCTTTCCCCTCGCACCCTTACGGTTCAAATATGGCAGCTTGACCGCTGCCAGGGCCGCGGAGTAACCACCATCGGCGAACAACTTGATGCCCTGGACCCGCATCTGCTGCTCGTGGGACCTGATGGTCAAATGGTCCTGCCAGGCACAGGCCTCTTTCAGGGACATGATTGCCGGGACCCACAGGTAGGACCTGACCCTGATATTTATCTGGCCCTGCCGGACCAGATCGTCGGTACACTCGATTCCATCTATGCTGTTAGATATGTCCCCTACTGTTGTGACCCCGTTGGCAGTGAAATGTTCGGCTACGATGGACTGGATAGCCCTCTTCTTAGTCTTTCTATCTGGATGAGGAATGGAAAGCAGATGCTCCAGCTCTCTGACCAGACCAGTCGGCTCCCCCGACTCATCCCTCTCAACGGTCCCTCCGGGCGGAGGGCGGAAGTCCCTGGTAATCCCTGCCAGCTCCAAACCCCGTGAGTTCAGTATCAGATTGTGCCCTCCGGCCCGCATGGCGACGGGCATGGTGTTGCTGACCTTGTCCAGATCATAGCGGTCCGGCAGGCGTCCGTCCTTGAGCTTTTGGTCCTGAAAGAGGCTTCCCTGCCCAAAGAGCCAGCCCGTCTCATCGACCAGGTGAAGGTTGTCCCGAAAGGCCTGGATCACATCGTCAATGGTCTCGCAGGGAGGGGTGTGGCAATCGACCCGGTTATAGAGGGCCAGAGAGGCCATCTCCAGGTGGGCGTGAACGTCGATGAAGCCGGGGAGCAGAGGCCTGTCCCCGAAGTCGTAGACCCTGGTACGAGGCCCGGAGGCGCTTTCGATCCCAAGTCGAGGGCCGACCTCCAGGATGTTCCCGTCGCGTATCGATAGGGCCTCGGCGTCTCGACCCCGGCCCCTGGCCATCGTGATTATCCGCCGCGATAGGAGAAGGGTGTCCGGGGCCCGGTCCCTGCTGCTAAGAACCGCCACAGGCGACCACCGAAGCCGCGGCGACAAGCTCGGGCTGGTTCTCTGTGGAATGGCGCTCCCGGTAGGGTTTCATCACCTTCTCGGCGAACAGTTCCATCGATTGAACGTAGTCTTGATGGCCGGGGCCGAAGTGGGAGAAGAGGGAGAGGTGGTCCAGCCCGGCCCTATCGAAGGCTTCTACCTTCTCCAGGACCTGGTCCGGAGTGCCCATCAAGAGGTTATCGAAGATCTCCTTCTCGTCGGGGTCATCATCGTTGGGGTCCGGGGCCACGTATCCACGGCTGTTGGAGTTCTGACTGTAGTCGTGGAGCCGGGTCCCGATGCGGTGGTTTATCACCACGTCCTTCGCTTTCCGGAAGGCGTCCTCCTCCCTCTCCGCCACATAAAACATGCGGGACATCCCTATCCTCTGCACTCCCCTGGGGTTACCCAGCGCTTCTCTGGCCTCGTGGAAGGCGTCACAGATCCGTTGGATGTGGCTCATGGGCCGGCGGAAGGGGGCATGGAAGACATTGTATCCCCGCGCTGCATAGTGACCGGTAGTGGAATCGCGCATACACCCCACCCATATGGGTGGATGGGGCTTCTGAACGGGTCTGGGCCAGACATAGGTGTTATCGAACTGCCAGAACTTGCCATTGTGTGATATACCCTCGTCCTCGCTGTGCCAGACCTTTTCCAGAACGTCCAGGCACTCATCGAACCGGGCCCTACTGTCGCCGAACTCCTGACCGAAGCGGTCGAACTCGTATTTGTACGCGCCCCGGGCTACACCCAGGTCGAATCTGCCCTCCAACACATTGTCCGTAGCGGTGATGTCCCCTGCGATGGCCAGGGGATGGTGATAGGGAAGCACCACAACCGCTGTGCCAATCCGGGCCCGCTTGACGTGCTGGCCCACCTGGGCGGCGATTATCAGGGCGTTGGGCGCAGGCATATAGTGGATCAGGTGGTGCTCGGGAACCCAGATATTGTCGAACCCGAGCCTATCGGCAAGAACGGCCATCTCAAGCATGTTCTTGTACATATCCTGGCCGCGCTGCTCTTCATATATCTGCTGATAGGACAGAAACACGCCAAAGGTCATCATAGTTGCATTGCTCCTGAATTATCTTGCCTCGTCCAGAGCGAGTCTCTGAGTCAGGCTTTCACGCCACTATACACCCGATAATGATTAAACATATGACAACTGGAAATGTCACAACTGCGCGTATGCTGACCATCCTCGACAAGTCTTATTTGAGCTGCAAGACCTCACTCCAAGATGAGCGATTGACATCACGGAATAGGAGCCATATCTCCGAAAATTTGCAGGGTGGGACGTTGATATCCGCCCGATGAGACTCAAACAACTCCCGATCAAATATTGGCGAGGCCACTCTTATGACAAGAAAGACATCTCCAGGAAAGTCATAGTCTTCAACTTTCGCGGCCTTTTGAATAAGAACACTGTTCAAGCGCTTTATCAGATCGCTCAGGGATACCGTGGGGTGTACCCTTTCTTGCGAGCGCCCGAGGAGCATTCGTGCTTCAGCATCATCTTGGAAGAGATGCGCAACCTCAACCCCGACCTTGTCGCTAGGCACGTACTCTTGCACTACAAAATCTGGCTTGTCCTGGTGGTTTACAATCTTGAATAATCTGGCCCTATTCTCTGCGTACCATTCCAAGAAGTACGAAACCGCAGCTTCTTCGAGTTTCTCTTTTTCAGTTCGTTCCACTTGAACATCTGTCCAAGGTATTATTAGTAATCGGGAACTGGGGAACCAGGATTCGAACCCGGGTTTGCGGAGCCAGAGTGGACCAGCCAAAAATGCTCCGGGCAGGGCGGTATACGCCTCGTACCCCTTTATTTACCCCGTGCGTCCGTTATGATCCATCTATCCATCCTGCGTTCCCTTAAATGGCCTCACCTGGAGAAGCCTGTCTACCGTTCTAAGCATGACATCACCAACAGATGCCAATGGTTTCGGGTTGCCGGAAATCAAATCCTCTATTTGACTAGTTGATAATTCCACACCGGTTAGGCATACGTTGCAATGCAAAAAATATCTAGTGTTCCATGAGAACAGCGGAATCCAGAAGACATCAAAATATTTATAGCTTGCAGTCATGCCATAGTTTCTTTGCTCATTACAAACTGAACAGAGGCTTTGATATACCACACCTGGTAACGCCTTAACTTTAGTTCCCCAGCCGAATATCAGAAAGAATGGCATCCGCTCACCTTCCCGCTAAACGGACATCATGCCTTGACGGCATCCACTACAACCCACAGTCAGCACACTCTTGCTGCGATAAAGCTTTTGGCTGGGGAACCAGGATTCGAACCCGGGTTTGCGGAGCCAGAGTCCGCCGTCTTACCACTAGACGATTCCCCATCCCGGCCAATTCTAACAGATGGCACAAACCGCGCAAAGTTTACGTGGGCACTCTAAAATAGTCTGGCAGGCCATCCATCAATTCTGCTGACGAGCCTCCAACCCTGCTATGGCCCGGGCTATGCGCTTCAAGCAGCGATCTCTGCCCAGCACCTCCATGGTCTCGAAGAGGGGAGGGGCGGCGGTGCGGCCCGTGACCGCCACCCTCAGGGCCCCGAACAGCTGGCCCGTCTTGACCCCGAGCTCCTTGGCCAGGTCCCTGAGCAACACCTCCAACGCTTCCCTGTCGAAGGAGCCCAGCCCCTCCAGCCGTTCGCGGGCGATGGTCAGCGCCTTAGCGGTATCCTCGGGGCTGAGCTTCTTGGGGACGAGAGACCCCGGGTCGTACTCCAGCTCCTCCTGGAAGAAGAAGTCGGCGAGGGGCCCATCTCCAGTGATCGAACTCCTGTCGCCAAGCTCCTTCAGGGACTTCGTCCTCTCCTGCAACAGGGGCAAGACCCGGGCCACGTACTCCCTGTCCAGGGGTCGAGGGATGTGAGGGGGCAGGTCCTTCTCCATGAACGGCAAGACCCACTGGATGAACTCCTCACTGGGCATCTCCCGTATGTAGACCCCATTCATCCAGGTCAGCTTGTCCACGTCGAAGATGGCCCCCGTCTTACCAACCCGCTCCACGGTGAAGTGGCGTACCAGGTCCTGCCGAGTGAAGAGCTCGGTCCTGTCGTCCAACGCCCATCCCATGAGGGCCAGGTAGTTCAGCATGGCCTGGGGCAGGAAACCCTGGTCCCTATACTCCAGGAGGGAGGTGGCCCCGTGGCGCTTGCTCAGCTTGGCTCGATCGGGGCCCAGGATCATGGGCAGGTGGACGAAATGGGGAGGCTTCAGGTCCAGGGCATCATACAGCAG
This sequence comes from Chloroflexota bacterium, assembly GCA_022566235.1. Classification (GTDB taxonomy): domain Bacteria; phylum Chloroflexota; class Dehalococcoidia; order Plut-88900; family Plut-88900; genus JACZVB01. Next base: position 5,925 of record JADFJI010000043.1, on the reverse strand, counting down.
AACGTGCCTGGGGGTGCTGGAGAGCCACTCCTCGGCGCGGAGCACGTGAGAAATCTCCATCAGATGGTCATCGACCACGTTGGCCAGGTGATAGGTAGGAAAGCCATCGGCCTTGATAAGCACGAAATCGTCCAGGACATTGGACTCAAAGGAGACCTCTCCCCGGACCTGGTCGTTAAAGCTGACCCTTATGTCGGGCGGAATCCTGAACCTGACTACCGGCACATCCGTATCACCCCCGGCCCTGGCGTCCTCTTCGGACAGGTCCCGACATCGTTTGTCGTATTTGGGAGGCAGCTTTTTGCGGGCCTGCTCCTTCCGCATCTCATCCAGCCGGGCCGGGGAGCAGTAGCAGTGGTAGGCATCGCCCTGGCCCAGCAGTTTTTCGGCGTACTGGTGGTAGATGTCCAGCCGCTCCGACTGGAAATAGGGGCCAAATTCACCCCCGACCTCCGGGCCCTCGTCCCAGTCAAGCTCAAGCCAGCGAAGACTCTCCAGGATCGCCTCGGTGGCCCCGTCCATTCTGCGGCTCTGGTCGGTGTCCTCTATGCGGACAATGAAACGGCCGCCATGATGCCTGGCGAATAGCCAGTTGAACAGGGCGGTGCGTATGTTGCCCACGTGGGGTATCCCCGTGGGGCTGGGGGCGTAGCGGACTCTTACTTGCTCGGGCATGATCGGTCACCAGCATTCTAACACGATGGTCAGGATACTTTTGAGGGCCTGGGGTCTAACGACTAGCGTGTTACAGCCCGTGGCCCTTCGCTACAGATCGTCTCCAGGGCATCGCTCAGGTCCCGGGGCAGTCGAGACCTTAGCTCGATCTCCCTGCCACTGCCGGGCAGCCGGAACTTCAAATAAGAGGCGTGGAGAAACTGGCGACTCAGCGCCGGATGCCGCCCTCCATATGTCCCATCGCCGATGATGGGATGGCCCACGGCGGCCAGGTGCACCCGGATCTGGTGGGTCCGGCCCGTCTGGGGGGCCACCTCCAGCAAAGTGTAGCCATCCAGCTCTTTCAGCGTCTTGTACCCGGTCCTCGCATCTCTACCCTCGGCCACTACGGCTATCTTCTTCCGGTGTCTGGGGCTCCTTCCAAGAGGAGCGTCTATGACCCCCTCCGATGGTTCTATTCGCCCTTTCACCAGGGCTAGATAGCCCTTGGTCACCGAGCGAGATTTGAGCTGGGCGGCCAACGACCTCAGCGACTCGTCGGTCTTGGCCACCATCAACAGTCCCGATGTGTCTTTGTCCAGCCGATGCACTATTCCCGGCCTGGCCGGGTCTCCCACTCCTCCTAGGGCCGGACGGTAGGCCAGCAAGGCACCGGCCAGAGTGCCAGTTGTGTGCCCGGGGCCAGGGTGGGTGACAATTCCAGCAGGTTTATCTATTACGAGAACCTCGTCGTCCTCATAGACGACGCTCAGGGGCATAGGCTCGGGGGCCGGATGTGTCGAGGGCGCAACGGGGAACTCGACAACGACCCTATCCCCCCTTTTGAGGCTGACACTGGGGCGGACGGCCTTGCCGTTGACAGTAACGTATCCCTCCGTGATAAGCCTCTGGATATAGGAGCGAGAGAAGCTCGAATAGCGGGCGACCAGATATCTGTCCAGCCTTTTTACGAAGGCCTCCGAGACCAGGTCCACCCGGTGGGATGACTTCACATCAGGAGAGGGAGACATCCTCCACTCTCTCCCGCTTGTCCTTTCCCAAAATCAGGACCACGGCCAGAAGCAGGAACCCGATGGTGATGGAGGAATCGGCCACATTGAATATGGGCCATACCCGAAAGTCGATGAAGTCTATGACATAACCGTAGGCCACCCTGTCGATTATGTTGCCTATGGCACCGCTGAGCTGCAGGATGAGGCTTAATCCGAACAGGGTACTGGCCCCGGAGCCTCTGAAGAAGAAAAACCCGATGACCAGGATTCCCAGCGCCGCGGCGATGGTGAGTATTATGGTCTGGTTGGCAAAGAGGCCAAAGGCGCTGCCCGTGTTCTGAATGTAGGTAAGCCTCACGGGGCTGTCTTCGGGGACGGACTGCCCTACCACCATGTTGCTTTTGACGAGGAACTTGGTGAGCTGGTCTGCCCCCAGAATCAGCAATCCCGCCGCCGCCAAATAGCGGGTCCTCGCCTCCTTGATGAGTGAAAACATGGGTATTCGTCTCTCGCCCTCTCCCCTCAACCAAGTGTATCATGGGGTCTGAGGAGCAACAAGCCGGTCCGCCAGCCTCGACCCCAGACCCTCTGCGATACTCTCCACGATACCAACGAACGCTGGAGAAGTAGTTAGGATAGCCCGATGCCTCTGCCCCTTGATGGACAGAAAGGTACATACGCCGTCATTCTGGAGCTAACCGGTGAAAGGAGCCTGCAGGTTGGGAGGTTGGGAACGTGTTCGTTTCCCCCGGGCTTTTATCTCTACGCCGGCAGCGCGAGGGGAGGCCTGGGGCATCGGCTCAGTAGGCACCTTCTACGGAAGAAGCCCCTCAGGTGGCACGTAGACTATCTGAGGCAGGAGGCCCGGGTCCGGGAGGTGTGGTGGAGTGAAGCCGCTTCTGTCAGCGAGTGCCATTGGTACCGGGCGGCATTGGATCTCCCCGGGGCCCGGGAGATGGTCAAAGGCTTCGGGGCCTCCGATTGCCGCTGCTCTTCCCACCTGGTACACCTGCCGACGCCTCCATCTTTCCAGAAGCTTCGTCGAAAGCTCCCCGAAGGGCCCATACATCGGGCCTCCATAGGAGAAAGGGATACGGCGCCCGGGTCACAATAGGTGAGCAGCGAAAAACTCGGCTACGGTCCGGGCCATCTCCTCGACCCGCAGTCCCCAGAAATGGTCTTCGCCTTCTATGATGCAGCACTTACACTCGTCGCTCAGCTGGTCCACCATGTCTTGCAGCCTATCTTGGGGGGCGAACTGGTCTCGTTCGCCGCTGACCAGCAGGCTTGAACCGTTGTAACGGCTAAGCCGCCCCGCTGTTAAGCTTCCTAGCGGGGGTGATATGGCGGCCAATCCCTTGACCCTATGACCGTCGCTGGCGGCAACGACCAGGGCCACGGCGGCCCCGAAGGAGTAACCCGCAACACCGATCCTGGTCCCATCTATCTCCGACATCCGTTCCAAGACGGTGATTACCGCCCGCAGGTCATCGGCTTCGCCTATACCGTCATCGAATTGCCCCTCGCTTTGGCCTACACCGCGAAAGTTAAAACGTAAGCTCGCAATACCCTTTTCATGTAGCGTCAGGCATACGGCCTTTACGACATGGCTGTCCATATCTCCACGGTAGAGGGGATGGGGTTGGCAGACCACCACCGCAGGCCCAGGGCCTTCCACCAGGGTCAGAACCCCTTCCAGGGTCAGCTGCCCTATGGGGATGGTTATGGATTCACTCTTCATCGACACAGCTCCTCAGACCTTCAATACATTGTACGTGCTGAGCCATGATAGGGCCTTTGGTGGCACGGGGCAAAGGCCGGTGTTAGAATGAACCAACTTCCCCAGGAGGTGGTTTTTGTATGAAAGTTATCGATCTCCGCAGCGATACCGTCACCCTTCCCACACCAGAGATGCGAGAGGCAATCAACAATGCCGAGCTGGGTGACGACGTTTTCGGAGAGGACCCCACGGTCAACAAGCTGGAGGCGATGGCCGCCGAGCAATTGGGCAAAGAGGCAGCCCTTCTGGTATCCAGCGGTACTCAGGGAAACCTGGTATCCGTCCTATCCCACTGCCAGAGAGGGGACGAGGTGATACTGGGAGACCAGTGCCACACCTACAGGTACGAGGCCGGCGCCGTCTCTGCCTTCGGTGGTATCCACACCTTCGCCGTACCTACCATGGAGCGGGGAGGGCTGGACCCCACAGATTTGGAGGAGGCGATCCGTAGCGATGATCCCCATTTCCCCCACACCGCTCTTATCTGCATCGAAAACACCCATAACCTGAGCGGTGGCACAGCCTTGAGCCCGGAGGAGATAGGCCCCATGGCCGAGGTTGCCCAGCGCCACGACCTCCCCATGCACCTTGATGGCGCCAGGATCTTCAACGCATCGGTGGCCCTGGGCCTGGATGTCGAGGAGGTGGTACGCCCCTTCTCTTCTGTGACCTTCTGTCTCTCCAAAGGACTTTCGTGCCCCGTGGGGTCGGTGATCTGTGGAAGCGAGGAGTTTATCTACAAGGCCCGTAGAATAAGGAAAGCCCTGGGAGGAAGCATGCGCCAGGCGGGGATCATAGCCGCCGCTGGGGTCGTGGCCCTGGAGACCATGGTAGACCGACTGGCTGAGGACCATGTAAACGCTAGATTCCTCGCCGAAGGCCTGGCAGAGATTCCAGGGCTCCAGGTGGACCTGGAGCGGGTGCAGACCAACATGGTGATGGTGAATGTACAGAGGGAGTTTCCCGACGGCATCGTGGGGCCCATGGACGCCCGGGGCATCAAGTTTCTGGACAGGGGCCGCGGGAGGCTGCGCCTGGTAACCCACTACGGCATCGACGAGGCGGACATACAACAGACGGTGGAGGCCTTCCGAGCCGTTATGAACTGAGGCACAGGCGAGGAGCGAGGAGCAAGGGTAAACATCTCATGGCTAAGATCGGGATAATGCTGGAGGCGCAGGAGGACCTGACCTGGCAGCGATGGCACAACGTCGTCGACAGGGCCGAGGCCCTGGGATTCGAGTCCCTCTGGCGGTCGGACCACCTGATACCCCTGGTGAGCGACCACAAGAAGGAGGCCCTGGAAGCGTGGGTCTCTTTCGCCACCCTGGCCGTGCGCACGAGAAAGATTCGATTCGGCCCCATGGTCTCGCCCATGACCTTTCGTCACCCATCCCTTGTAGCCAAGATGTCGGCCTCTATCGATCAGCTCTCGGGCGGTCGACTGGAGCTGGGGCTCGGGGCCGGCTGGCACCAGGAAGAACACGTCGCCTTCGGCGTCCCATTTCACACCATGAGGGAACGGTTCGAGATGCTGGAGGAGGGGCTTCAGGTCATTGTAGCCCTGTGGACCGGGGATGATGTGTCTTTCAATGGAAAGCACTACAGCCTGGAGAAGGTGACCTGCTATCCCAAGCCGGTCCAGCGCCCCCACCCCCCGATTATCATAGGCGGCAACGGAGAGCGGCGCACCATTCCTTTAACGGCTGCCTACGCCGACGAGTGGAACGCCTCGGGCCTGACCGTGGAAGGATTTACGGCCAAGAGGGAGATCCTCAGGACCCACTGCGAGAAAGTCGGCAGGGAGCCGGACTCGGTTAAGTGCTCCCTCATGGCGGCCTTGCTCATCGGCAGGGATGAGGGGGAGTTGCAAAAGCGGCTGGACCGGATCCAGGGGATCACGACATCAGGGCCCGACCTCACGGGGCTCTCCACCAGGGACCTAGTTAAAAGGGGATGGATAGCCGGGACACCGGCCCAGATCGTCGAGCAGATGCAGGCCCTAGCCCAGGCCGGGGTGTGGAGGTTCGTGCTCCAGATTTACGACTACGATGACCTGGAGGTGCTTGACATCCTGGCTAGCGATGTCATGCCCCTAATAGATCGTGACTGACGAAGCCGTTTAATAGCGGTTTCGACCATCCCCCTGACCCCCTTCCCTTCGTCAAGCTCAGGACAGGCCTGGTAGGAAGGGGGAAGAAATTTATGTTCGGTCCCGACTTGTCGGGACAAACCCCCGGCATGGTTCGACAAGCTCACCACGAACGGGGGCTATGCCCGTCTGCACTTCCCGTTTCTTAGGGCTTATTAAACGGGCAATCCGTTAGCGGGGCCACCCTTCATTCTGGCGGTCCCCATCGAGCTCCTCCTGTCGCTTTCCACCCTCCAGCCATCCCCTGAGGCGCTTGGCGATCACTCTCTCGAAGCCCTGGTCACCGGGTTGATAGTATTTCCGGCCCGCCAAGGCCTCTGGCAGAT
>JADFJI010000042.1 GCA_022566235.1 Chloroflexota bacterium | reverse complement strand
ATGCTCTCGAGGAAGAGCGGGATCAGCTGATGAAAGCGAAGGAGGGGATGGAGCAGCAGCTGGGGGAGGCCCAGACCAAGGCCGAGACGTTGGCTGACCAGATTGCCAAGGAGAAGCGGGCCCGCGAGTCTCTGACTACGGAAGTGGCCAGCATCCGGAAGGAATCTTCCAATCTCACGAGTCGGATGGAGCGGGAGAAGGCCACCCTGACCGAGGAGCTGGCCCGAGCCAAGCAGAGCTATCAGGCCCTGAGCAACGAGCTGACCACTCTTCGCCAGGCCAAGGAGGCACTGGAGCGCCGGGTCAAGGAGATGTTGTCGGCTCCATTCAGATAGAATCCACGGTAACCTTCTCGGACGGTGGAACTCGAGACCGATCCCCGTACGGCGGAGCCGTCGAAGGTGATGCTCGTGATGTTCGCCTTGATGATCCCTCCGTCGCTGGTGCCCCGAGCGTACTCTTCGTCCAGATAGAGGGGGTTCATGTCCCCTATGGCCTGGGCGAAGTATCGGATGGCGGCGCGGCCCACCTCTTCCGGTCCCGTGATCACCATCTCCCTACCGACCATCTTCTTAAGCTCCGCCAATATTGAACTCTCCTGGGCCATATCATCTCCTCCTCGATGGGTTAAAGGCAGCGCTCTTCTAATCGTAGACCGCAGTGAAATCGATCTCTATGAGGTATTCGGGGCGCAGAAGCCGGTTGATGATAACCCCGGTGGAGACGGGATAGTCATCTCCGAAAAACTCCCGCCGCACGGCCACGGTGTCCCGATAATCCGGCAGGGCCCTGGGCACGATGTAGTCCACCGTCTTCACCACGTTCTTCATGGAGAGTCCCGCCTCGGCCAGTATAGTCTCCGCCTGCTGGTACACCTGCCTTGTCTGGCCAGCCAGGTCATCGGACGCCACAGAGCGGGATATCGGGTCGGCGCCCGTCAGCCCCGACAGGCAGAGGACACCCCCCTTCCCTACTCCAGGCCGGAAGGTGACCTGCTCGTACCAGGGCCAGCCCGGGTTGTAGGCCGACCTCTCTCCCTCCCCCGTTACCGCGATGGCCGAGACCTCCAGCAGCGCCTCAGGCCCCAAAAGGCCCTCAACTATGATGCCGGTTGAGGTCGGGAACTCTTCGCCGAAGAAGTCCTTGCGCACACGGGCCGTTTCCCGGTAATCTGCAAGCCCCGCAGGGGCTATATAGTCTATGGTACGGACTATGTCAGAGGGTGCGGCACCGGCCTCTTGCAGCACAGACCCGATAGTCTCGTATATGGCCCGGGCCTGTGCCGCCACATCTCCCTTCCCGATGCCTTCGGGAGCCGAGACGGTGATGAAAAGAACGCCTCCCTTTGCCACCGCACTCGGTGCCGGAATCCCCTGCCCTGGACGCCTCGAAGTCGAGAAGGACCGCCTCGAGGAGGGGCCGCGGACCGCCACCACCTCTACCTCTATGAGGCATTCGTTTCTCAGGAGCCTGTTCGCCACGACGGTAGTGGTGGCCGGAAGCTCGTGGCCAAAGAGTTCCCGACGCAGCTCCAGGGTCTCGGAATAGGCCTCGACCGCCGAGGGGGTTATGTAGTCCACCTGATGGACTATGTCCCCGAACCCCGCCCCCGCGGATTCCAGCACCAGGCGCACCTTCTCCAGGGCCAGCCGGGTCTGGTCCGCTAGGTCGCCCCGGCATACCATCCGCCCAAGTTCCGGGTCGTATTCATCCGCCAGGTGGCCGGCCACCCAGACCAGGTCGCCGGTGGCGATGCCCATGGCATAGGTGTACCGCCGGTAGTCGGCGTATGGGAACGGGTCTGGATACAGGATGGTTCGGCTCGCCACGTAACCTCCTAAACAGGCCTCCGGCCCCGAGGCCAAGGGACCCGGTGTCTCAGCTTTCCAGGGGCATCCACTTTCCCTTCCAGGCGGGGCGCCAGTCAGCCCACCTTGGAAAATCCCTGGGCTGGACGCCCGTGTCGTATATCTCGATGGCCAGAGGCCGTACCAGGTCTTCGCCTGGCACACTGTAGTACCGGGTGTTGTCCCCGTTGGGGCAGACGGTGACCGCGGCCAGAAGATCGATCTCGGCGTAGAACTCGATGTAGTCCCCCTGCTTAGACTCGCTGAGCGCAGCTTGGATCTTACCGCTCCCAGGGACGGGCCGCATCTTCTGGAAGAGGTTGACGTTATCCCGAATGTTCTCCTCCCTCAAGCCGAAAGGCTCTACGGCCTGGAGAAAATTGAGGTGGCAGGAGTTGAGCCCCGGAATGCCGACCCGCATCTCAGTCCACTCCGTAGCGCAGTGGGTCCCCAGCCAGTGGTGGTGAAACTCGCTGTCGGAAGGGTCAGTGACCACCGTGTCTTCGATGCAAGTGGCCAGGGGCCGCAGCCAGGGCACGTCGGACCAGAGGCGGGTGAACACCCTCACGGCCCAACCCTCAATGGCCCATGTCCTGGAAAGGCTGTACATCTCCCTAGGATCGTGGACATTCCAGAAGCATACGTCGCCTATCTGGACCCCTTCTTCCTGTACCACCCTGAAGGACTGGCCCTTGCTCACTAGAAACCCCCGTCCTTCGAAGGGTGGTATAACGAACCTATCCAGCGGTTTATAGCGGGATTTCGATTCCCGCAGTTTATCGTAGAAGGCTCGGTCCAGTTGTGCACGAGGGGTGAGGAGGGTGAAATCTCTCAGGGTCGCCATCTCTCCTTCTCTTTCTCCATACGGCATATTAGAGGCCTCAGGCTCCCCCACCGGCCCCATTCGCAGCCCCAGGTCTACTGGAGGCCGGTGAGAGCCCGGCGCAGCCAGACCCGGACCATATCCTGGCGATACTCTGCGGTGCCCATCAGGTCCGACAACGGGTCGCATTCCTCCGCAGCGGCATCTGCCGCCTCGTCGATGGCCTGGGGCGTGAGGCCCGGGCCCTGAAGGACTGCTTCAGCTCGACGTGCCCGAATGGCTGTAGGGGACACGCCCCCGAGGCCTATCCGAACGCCCTCGGAGGTGGCCACGACCGCCACGTTCACCAGGGGTTTGTCCTCTCTGCTCCGGGCGGCAAACCGCAGATACGACCAGCGGGCCCCGGCAGGGATTCTGGGTATCGATACCTCCACCAGCACCTCACCGGGTCTGATGTCCGCCTCGTAGAAGCCTTGAAAGAAGCCGGTTATGGGGACTGTACGGTCTCCCTCGGGGCCTGTCAGCAGCACAGAAGCTTCCAAAGCCAGCAGCGCCGGTGCCGGGTCCGAGGCGGCCTCGGCATAGCTGAGGTTGCCTCCCAGGGTACCGGAGTTGCGTATGGCGGGGGTCGCAACGCTGCCCACGGCCCGGGCCAGCAGGGGCCATTGGGCCCGCACCACCGCTGAGCCTGCAACCCGGTATAGGGGGGTCAACGCCCCGATCCTTAGCCCGTCATCGGACTCGGATATCTCATCGAGGCCCGGGATGCCTTTGAGGCTTACAACGTGCTCCGGACGCAGGAACCCGAATCGCATCATGGGAACCATGGCCGTGCCACCAGCGATGGGCCGCGCCTCTTCGCCGTGCTGGGCCAGCAGGCTTACCGCCTCTTGCAAGGTTTCCGGCCGGTGAAGCTGGAACGGAGGTAGGCGCACTAATCGGCTCCCCTGACAGCCATCACCGCATCGATTATCTTGGTATATCCAGAGCACCGGCAAAGGTTCCCCGCCAGGGCTTCCCGCACCTCATCGCGGGTGGGATTCGGGTTTTCATCAAGCAGGGCCTTGGACATCATTATCATCCCCGGAGTGCAGTATCCGCACTGCACCGCCCCCAGCTCCAGGAACGTCCTCTGCACCGGGTCCAGCTCGTCGTCCCGGGCCAACCCCTCGATGGTAACCACCTCTGCCCCTTGGACATAGGCCGCAAGGGTCAGACAGGCCCGCACCGCCCTGCCATTCACCAGCACGGTGCATGCTCCACACACCCCTTCTCCACAGCCGTCCTTGGTGCCCTTAAGGTCCAGGGCATCGTGAAGCAGGTCCAGCAAGGTCCAGTGGTCTCCCACCCTGACGGTGTGGGAGGTCCCGTTAACGACCAGACTGATTTCCTGATTCATACAGCTTGGTCCTGTTCAATGGCCGACTTGAGGTTCCTTGCGAACTGGGCGGACATCTCCCGGGCCTTGGCCCTCATCACCGCCTCCCCCAGCATCCCCAGCCGGCCCAGCAGCTTCACGTCGATAGTATAGTCAAGCCTGGTTTTCCCATCATCCAGGGGGCTAAGGTCCAGCCTCGTCTTCATGACCACCTTGCTGGCCATCCGAGGGTCGTCGCCCTGGCCCTCGGCTACCAGATGATGAGGCGGGTCCAGCTCCGTCAGCCGCATGGTCGCCGTCTGGGTCGTGGAGAACGGCCCGACCTTGACCTTGATACGGACCTTGAAGGTGGTATCGTCTATGGCCTGGACCTCCTGGCAGCCGGGGATACACCCGGCCAGGCGCTCCGGGTCCATGAGAAAGTCCCACACCCTTTCCTGGAGCGCATCGATGGTCACGCTTTCCTCGAAGACCGGCATTTCGTCTCCTGTATCCTAATCAGTTCCGGAGCGCATCGCCCTGTACACCCGTTCCGGTGTCAGGGGAGCTTCCCGAAGCTGAACGCCTATGGCGTCGCTTACGGCGTTGACTATAGTGGCCCGTGTTGGTATGAGTGCGGGCTCCCCGATCCCTTTGGCCCCGAAAGGCCCAAGCCCCTGCCCCGATTCCAGGACGATGGTCTCGATGTCGGGCGTGTCCAGTGTGGTCGGGAGCTTGTAGTCCATCAGGTGCGGATTGCGGGTGAACCCCTCATCTATCACCACCTCCTCCATCAGTGCGTCGCCGAGGCCCATCCCCACACCACCCTGTAGCTGCCCTTCCACCGCTGAGGGGTTGATGGCCTTGCCCACGTCGAAGGCGGTGACGAACCGTCGGACTCTCACCTGGCCCGTCTCCTCATCCACCTCCACCTCCGCGACCTGCACCCCGAAGGTGAAATCGTTGAACGGTTTGCCCTGGCCCGTGTCCGGGTCTATGGTGTCGGCTACAGGCGCATCGTATTTGGCCAGGGACTCCACAGGACGGCCGCTAGCGATAGCCTCTCTAACCACTTGAGCCAGGCCGAGGCGGCGGCCGTCGGGTGTCAATGCGTCACCCTCCACCAACTCGATATCAGCCTCCCGGGCCCCTAACATCTGAGCGGCCTGGGCCACCAGGCTTTCCCGAACCTCACGAGCGGCCTTCAGCACGGCATTTCCGGACATGAACAGCTGGCGAGTGGCGGTGGTAGTGCCTGCGCGAGGGGCCATGTGGCTGTCCGCGGGGCCTATCGATACCCGGCTCATAGGCAGCCCCAGGACCTCCGCGGCGATGGCGACCAGGGACGACCCCTGTCCTCCTCCCGGGTCCGGGGCCGCACAGCGGACCATCGCGGTGCCGTCGGCCTCCATGCCGACCCAGGCGGTTGAGGAATCGTGGGTCCAGGCCATGCGGCCATAAGGGACCATGGTGGCGGCCATCCCCCGGCCGATCTTCTTGCCGGGTTCCCGCTTCGGAGGCGGGCCCAGGGCCTCCCAGGCGCGACTGGTAAGCTCATCCAGCATCGGCTCCGACTCCAACGCCCAGCCGCTCGAAATGGTATCGCCCTTCTTGAGATAGTTACGCTCCCTGAACTCCCGGGGGCTCATGCCCAGCTCCCCTGCCATGGCATCCATGTGCCCTTCGTATGCGAAGCAGGCCTGCACCGACCCGAAGCCTCTAAATGCGCTGGCGAAGGTGTTGTTTGTATAGACTGCCGAGGCGTCCACCAGGACGTCGGGTATGCGGTAAGGCCCTGTGGCGGTGGCCGTGGTGTAGTAGAGGATCCAGGGGGTGAGGGCGGCGTAGGCCCCTGAGTCGGAGACTACCTCAGCCTCCAGGGCGGTGATCTCCCCCGATCGCTTGGCCCCCATCTTGTAGCGTAAGACGTATGCATTCCTCTTGCCGTGGGCCAATATGGACTCGTCCCGGGAGTAGACCAGCCTGACGGGCCGGCGGGTGTGCCATGCCAGAAGGCCCACCAGGATCTCCACCGTCACGTCCTCCCGCCCTCCAAAGCCGCCGCCCATGGGCGCTGCTATCAACCTGATCTTGTTTCTGGGAATCTGAAGTGCCTCGGTCACATCGGTATAGTGCTCTACGACCTGGGTGCCCACCTTCATCACCAGCGTGCCGTCGGGATCGACCCATGCGACGCCGCCCTCCGTCTCCATATACGCGTGGTCCAGGAGCTGGACATGGTAGGTGCGCTCCAGGATGACGTCCGCTTCCTCGAACCCGGAGCCCACGTCTCCCTTCCGCACGTGCCACCGCTGAAGTATGTTCCCGCTTTCGTGAACCTTCGGAGCCCCCTGCTTCATCGCTTCCAGCGAGTCGTAGACCCCCGGCAACTCCTCGTATTCGACCCTGATGAGGTCCAAAGCCTGGGCGGCAGCCTCCGGAGATTCGGCGGCAACCAGGGCTATGGCTTCCCCCAGAAAGCGGACCCTACCATCGGCCAGAATGGGTTGAGTTGCCATCTGGGCCCCGGCCGTGGCCTCGGCCATCCGGCCCGGCAGGGCCATCTCCATCTCGTTCTTGGGGACATCCTTGTGGGTGAGAACGCAGACTACGCCGGGAAGTTTTTCAGCCTCGCTGGTATCGATGCTCAGGATGCGGGCCGAGGGGTAGAGACTGCGCAGGGCTCGTCCGTGGAGCATACCCGGCATCGTGAAGTCGCTGGCGTAGATAGGGCGGCCCAGCACCTTTTCCCGGGCGTCGTGCCTGGGCCACGATCTGCCTATAATCCTGAATTCCTGTGAAGGCGGCATGATTTTCCCTTGACACGACTTACATCGGAGCTCGCCTGCCGTTCATAAAGGGAGCGATTTTTACCTGGGGGCAGGACTCGCGTCCTCTCGGCCCCTATTATAAGGAAGCAACCGTGATTTATCTCATCCCTCGAGAATACAGCCTGGAGATGCACCCTACACCGTGGTGGTGTCGGGTGGAGCGGGAGACCGCTCTATAAACTCCAGCAAGTTGCCATCGGGGTCGTGGAGGTAACACACCTTCCTGGCCCAGGGATACTCGGCCTGGGGGCGCAGGGCGGGTGGACTTACGAATTCAACCCCTTCCTCCGAGAGGTGCCGGTAAAACGCATCGAGGTCGTCAACTATGACCCCCAGGTGGGTGGCGCCCACATCGTTTCGCTGGATGGAAGCGGCCCGCTTCCCGGCTGGTTCCAGATACTGAATCAGCTCTACAGCGTGCCTCATATCCCCCATCCCCAGGTACACGATGTGCAGCCGGGCCTCGGGGTAGCCCACCAGCTTGGAGATGAACTCCCCCTCCACAATCATGTTGCGCTCCTCCTTCAGGCCCAGCAGGTCCCGGTAGAACCCGAGGGAGCGCTCGATGTCGCTGACCACGAACCCGGTGTGATTGAACCATTCCACCTTCATGTTCACCTCCTAGGTGTCATTACAGCCGAAGGATTCGGGCGGCGTTCCCCCCTAACATGGCATCGACGTCACTGTCATCGAAGGCGAGGCCGTGGCCTTTGCCCAGGATGGGCAGGTCTCTAAAAAGCTCCACGTATTCCCTCAGCGACATGACAGCCCGCAGGCCGGGAAGGTCGCTGCCCCATACAATTCGCTCCCTCCCGAGGGTCTTGAGCATGGCGTCTATGGCCGGGAGGGCCCGCTCTGGCCTATCTCGAAGATCGACCTGCCACTCGGCCAATTCCAGGAACATGTTGGGGTGCTTCCGAGCTATGCTCACACAGTCCTCCCACCACTCGCCCCCGGCGTGGCCCATGATGATGCCCAGGTGGGGAAAGTCCGTGGCCACCTGGTCGAACTCCAGGGGGTGAGAGAACCGACCGTCCAGTTTTGGGTGAAACCCGGCCGGGCCGGAATGGAACAGCACGGTGAGGCCATGGGCATCACACAGCTCGTACAGAGGGTAGCAGGCCCTATCGTGGGGAAAGTATCCGGCTGCCGGATGCAGTTTTAGTCCCGAGACCTTCAACTCTTTTATCGCCTTCTGGAACCCGTCCGCTGCCCCGGGACGTCGAGGATCGATGCCGTAGAATGCGATGATCCGTTCAGGATACAGGTCCCTGGCCTCGGCTATGAAGCGGTTTTCTTCTTCTATACTGAAGGGGGGCTCCCCCAGGCGAGAAGCGAAGTCCGCCACGATGAGCACCGCCACGTCCACGCCGGCCCCGTCCATCTCGTCTATCATCTCGCGGGTGGTCCTCCGCCAGTCCAACCTTGGCGGAGGCGAAAGCTCTTGCCCCGTCAGGTCGGCGAAGTCCGAGGGGTACCGCTCTTGGACCGACCACATATGGCGGTGCACGTCTATTATCATCGCTCCCTCACCTTCCTATTACCAGTTACCAGTTCCAAAATTCCCCTTGAGAGGGACTCTAGAGTACCGACACGTCGGTACTCTAGCGGGGGTCTGTCCCGACTTGTCTCGAGTATCGGGACTTGTCGGGACCAGATTTATTTTCTCCCCCTCTCCCTTAGAGGGAGAGGGGGACACAGGGGGTGAGGGTTTTTGAAACTATCGCTAGTCCACAAGGGCATCGATGGCACGCTCCAGCTTGTCGGCCGCCTGACTCAATCTCTTCGATTTCTCCTCCACCAAAGCCTCATCCTGCTCCAACTGAGCTCGATACTCGGGCAGGCGGCGCAGGCACTCCTCAGGGGATGGCCCACCATAAAGGGTACGCCGGTTCACGAACTCGACGGGGTCCAAGGCCCGGCGCAACGCCTCGTCACCCAATCCAACCGGCTCGCCCATATACTCCACTGCGGCCTCGTCCAGGAGGGCCGGCGTAACCTCCTGGGGCCGGATGTTTCGTTCGCTGCTGTACCTTACCAGAATCCCGACGATCTGGTGCGCTGTCCGCCAGGGCAGGCCCTTCTCTCGCACCAGGGCCCCGGCGACATCCGTGGCCTGGGCCCAGTGGGCCCCCGCCATCTCCCTCATCCGCTCTCTCTTCACCTCCATCTCAGGCAACAGCTCCGTGAACCATCGTAGGTGCCGGATGGCCATCTCGAAGGAATTGAAGAGGGCTCGGTCCATATATCGGAGGTCCATGGTGGGGTCTCCGCTGGCGGCCTTCTGCACGGCAAAGGCCGTCATCAGTCCTCCCATGCTCTCGGCCACCGCTCCTCGCACATACTCCAGGCTGTCAGGGTTCTTCTTCTGCATCATGATGCTGCTGGTGCCGCAGAAGCGGTCGGGCACGTCGATATATCCCGCTTCAGAGGTGAACCAGAAGTTGATGTCCGAGGCCCATCTTGAAAGGCTCAAATGGACCAAGGCCACGGCGTGAAATGTGTCCAGGGCCACATCCTCGTTTAGTATCGCATCGTACGTGTTCCTCAACACTCCATCGAACCCCATGAGCTCAGCCGTCCGGTGCCGGTTGAGGGGGAAGTCGGAGCCGGTCATGATAGCGGCCCCCGCAGGGCTTTCGTTCACCCGCCGGTAAGCGACATCGGCTCGCTGAAAGCACCTCTCAAGGACACAGACCCAGGCCAGGAACTGGTGGCCCAGGGTCGTCGGTTGGGCATGCTGGCTATGGGTGTAGCCGGGCATCACGGCGTCGAGGTTCTTCTCTGCAACCTCGAGTAATGCTGCCCTGAGGCCGTTCATCTCACCCATCATATCTATCAGACAGTCTCGCTCCCTGCATCGCCTCCAGACGGCTCTCAGGTCGCCGGAGCTCCGGCCCAGATGCATCCGGCCTCCCACCTCCTCCCCCAGGAGACGTATCAGGTATTGCTCTCCCGAGTGCATGGTGCCGCCCACCTGCTGCCGCACTTCCCCCACTCCCTGGGCCTCCATCTCCCGAAGGGCCTTCAACATAGCCGCGGCGTCCTGCCGGGGAATCAGGTCCTCCTCGGCCAGCATCACCAGATGGGCCTTATCGAAGAGGTGATAGGGGTACAGGGCCGAGGGGTCGGTATCGTCCGTGAATGCCGAGACGCCGGGCAGCAACGGCTCCATGAGGCGGATGCCCGGGGTGCGATATCCCTGGTATTCTCCGTGCGGCTGCTTTCGCAAAATATCCTCCTTACAGCTCTCCGCGCCCGCCTTTCGCCCCGGGACACATCCTAGCACCCGGCCTGGGCGATTCACAACATCGAGGCAAAGCCCCTTGCCATTCCTATGAATCCCCAAACTCTCTTCCGCATAATGTGGCCCCCGGTTACAGGTGAGGCTATTTAATAACCTCTTCCAAACGGGGAGTACAGAGGGGCGGACCCCCCGTTCGTGGTGAGCTTGTCGAACCATACAGGGGGTTTGTCCCGACTTGTCGGGACCCAAACCCAATCTCTTCCCC
>JADFJI010000397.1 GCA_022566235.1 Chloroflexota bacterium | reverse complement strand
CGTCGTCTTCCAACTCCAGGGTCCCACGGCCAACGCCATTGGGCATTCTCGCCCTGAGGTTCGCAAACAGCTTAACGTCTACCTTCATTCAATCCCGCCCCTCTCTCTGGTCTCCACACATCTTAACACGCCCTGGTTACTATGTTTTCTCGGGCGCCTCGGAGACCAGGACCTGGTGCCAGGGTGTCTTCTGGGTCACGGGCTGTATCGGAGGGAAGCGATAACGCCGGCCCCCGGAAACCGCTGGCTTGCCGGTGAGGGTAGTCTTTAGAAGCCCCTCGGCCACCTTACATGCCACGTAGGGCTTACGCAGGTCCAACGGGTTCTTATTGATGTAGTCTTTCCACTTGCCCAGGGCGGTCCCCGCTTGAATGAATCCCTTCACCATACCCACGTCGTTCAAGGCCCCTATATCCGTGGCCCTGCCGATCATTATGGCTCCGACGATGGCGTCGCCCTTCCAGGACAGCCGCCGGTATATGGAGGTGATATCGCTGGAAACGTTAGTGGTATCGGCATCATTCTGCCAGTCGCCGAAGCTGGCAACCTGCAGCCCTACGGCATCTATCACGTTAAATCCGAGGCTGCCCGCGTAGGTCACCTTCTGCCCCGCCATATTTGCCCCTGCAACCCGGCCATGCTCAAAGGCGGTGGGCTGGATCGCATGGACCGCTCTGGCCTGGGAATTGAGAATCGGGCCCTCGGCCACATCACCGGCGGCGAAGATACCGGCCACGTTGGTCTCCATCTGGTTGTTGACCAGAATTCCATCCCCCGTCTTGATGCCGGCGCCGGCGGCGAAGTCCATGTTGGGCTTGATACCCGTGGCCACCACCACCGAGTCCACCTGGAGGGACTTGCCGCTTGCCAGGCTGAGGCTAAGGCGCCCGTTGCTGGCTTCAATTCGGGTCACGCTGGTGCCGGTGATGGTCTCCACACCGTGACGCCCCATCCAGCTCTCTACCACCTTAGCGCCCCCGCTGGCGATCATCCGCGGCAGTATATTGTCCTCTAGCTCGACGAAGGTGATCTTATGATGCCCCCCATGTAGTCCGTCCAGGATGATGAGCCCGATGAACCCGGCGCCTATGATGGCCACCTCGCTGTTGGGCTTGGCTCTGGACAGGAAGGCCCTGGCATCGCCGACGGACCACATGTTCTGCACCCCTGGAAGATCGGCCCCGGGAATCGGGGGACGGGTGGCCGAAGAGCCTGTTGCTATCAGCAGGTCGTCGTACTCCACCGTCGACCCGTCGTCCAGGGTGACGGATTTGGCCTTAGCGTCGATGGACGTGACCCGGGAGCCCAACTTGGTGTTTACGTTCAGATTGGTAAAATAGTCCTGGTCTCCCGTATAGACGGCCCGCTCCTCGATGTCGCCGGCCAGATAGTAGGGTATGACCATCCGAGAGTAAGCCGGCTCGTCGCCTATGAGGGTTATGGAAGAATCGGACTCGTAGTCTCGTATGGTCTCGATGGCCCTCAGGCCAGCGGGCCCGGCCCCTACGACCACGTGCTTCTTGTTAGCCATGACTTCTATCCTCCTGGAAAGCCTCTGACGCCGTGATAGAGAATCGTTACCCGGTCCTTTTCTCCCAAGTCTGTCCCCAGTCCATCGAGAAAATCGATATCCCGGCCGTTCACCAGAACCTCAACGTCCTGGCTCAGCTCCGCAACATTCCCGTTTGCGAAGAGCAACTCGCCGAGTCGAGGACCGTGCTTCTTCGATAACCTCCCCAGCAGCTGACCCACCTGGGGCCCCTCCACCCGTTCCTGGGCAACGCCCGTAACCTCACGAAGCTTACCCAGGTACCTTACCTCCGCCATCTGTTCATAAATGCGCTTGGAGGGGAAGCCAGGGCCCTATTTGAGTCCCAACTCGACCAGCTTGGCGTCCTCCGGGAGCCCGTCCACGTCCCATCCCCGAAGGCTATAATACTCGGGCAGCATCTGGTCCAGCTTGCCCACCCTGCCCTTGGCAGGATTATCCTCCCCGGGAATTGCGCCTTTGAGAATCCTCTCGGGCAGCGAGTCGTCCGCTTTTGTCAGGCCCGCTCTAAGGTTGAACATT
>JADFJI010000396.1 GCA_022566235.1 Chloroflexota bacterium | reverse complement strand
GCCATCTTGATGATCTTGAACACCTCCTCGAAGACCCTCCGGTTATGGTCGTCGATCTCGGAGCCGTCCATTGGAGCGCCGGTGACGTTGTACTGCTGGCCGAGGACGTTGGTCCATCGGTCCTGGTAGCCGCGGGCGAAGCCTGCGATGACGCGACCCTTAGTCAGGTGGTCGAGGATGGCGATCTCCTCGGCGCAACGGAGGGGGTCCCAGGAAGGCAACACGAGGCCCAGCGGCGCGAACTTGATGCGCTTGGTCCTGGCGGCAAGGTCGGCAAAGATGAGCAGCGGTGCGATAGAGGCCTCGTAGCCCTCGGAGTGGAAGTGGTGCTCCGTGGTGGAGAAGCAGTCGTATCCCAACTCATCTCCCAGAATGCATATCTGTTTCACCTCGTCCAGCATCTGCTGAAAACGCTCGTTGTTTCGGGCGATAGGCCGGAGCCTCTCCCCGTCTTCTATAATTCCGGGTACCGTGGGTAATACAAAAAGTTGAAATTTCATGAGATTCTCCAGTTTTGAGTCTATTCTGTTAATTAGGGGATCAAGTACTCTGCAATCGCCCAATCGTCCCTCTTTATGCGATGGCTGCTGCTTCGCCTTCGGGTGCACTGACCTACGGGTTGGTGAGTTTTTCGGATTTGGAGTCACTCCAGGTCATCAGTTCATAGCTGGTTGTGACCTGACGCCCCGAACAATCCTAATGTACTCACTGGATCTGCGGCGGGTTGTAGAGGGTTCGATGAGGTAACCACTATCGAACCTGGTTTACCCTTGGCTTAGGCAAGGTCGTTGCAAACTAAGCAAGGAAACGGCGGCGTTAGGCGGGGGGAGGCACGCCCCAAGTCCCCCACCATTCTCCGGGGGTGAGAATTCCCTTAGGCTGCTTGCGGGAGGATGTATCACGCATAGTTACTTACTATACATACGATACAGTATCAACAAGGAAGAGGCCCGTGCTTATCCTGAGCCGGCAAGGTGTGTGTGGGCGTTTTAGCATGAATAGTGTTCTAACTGACTTACGGTCAATCAAGATTCTAAACGAGTGAACACTACTACTCATAAACCAGTAAAGTCAACGAACGCACGTTCTAGTTTCATATGAGTTTGTACTCTTACAGCAGTGGGAACACCTGCTCCACGAACCTATCCATCTGCCTCATGGAATAGTCCACGGAAGCCAACCCGTGGTATTGAAAATCCAGGAGGAAATGGGAAACCCCGGCCTTCTGGTACCGGGTAATCCGCTCGGCGCATCGGCTCGGGTCTCCTATTATCGCCACCTCTTCGACATCGATCCCCGATAGCTGGTTGGGATTGGCCAACCGGCTGATCAGAGGCAGCATTTCAGGGTCTAGGCCTGTCTCATCGCCGATGTGGACTCGAACGCTGAGGCAGATTCCGGCGCTGCTGCCCCATCGGTCGTTCTCCTCCCTGAGGCGGGGCATGTAGACCTGCTCCACCTCCTCGACGGTGAGGTTGGCTGGGACCAGGTACTGGGCGTGTTTCGCCGTTCTGGGGACAGAGGGGAGATGCCCGCCGATCCATATGGGTGGATGGGGGCGCTGCACCGGCTTGGGCTCCAGCTCCATGTCCTCAATTGAGCAGGTCTCACCCTGGTGGGTGACGGACTCCTCGGTCCAGAGGCGCCTGATCAACCCCAGCGCCTCGTCGAAGTGGCGCGCCCTGCGCTTGTGGTTGGCGTTGGCCGCGGCGAAGTCCTTTCGGAACCAGCCCATGGCCATTCCGGCAAGGGCCCGTCCCCCTGATAATACGTCCAGGGTTGAGAAGTATCGGGCCCAGACGTAGGGCGGCAGGATGGGGATGATGGCGGAGTTGGTACCCACGTGGATCTTCTGTGTGACAGCGGCCATGGCCGGCAACAGGACCAGGGGATCGAGGATGTTGCGCTGGGGGAATCCGGTGTAGACCTGGGCCTCGGGGAGGGTCAGATGGTGCGGAAGGGATATGGAGTAAAACCCCAGGGCATCGGCGTGACGGGCGGCCTGGATCAGCTCCGCAGCCGTGGGAGGCGGGTCACCGGCCGCGAAGGCGAAGACGCTGAACTGGTCCATAGAGGGCATGGGCCCCACCT
>JADFJI010000395.1 GCA_022566235.1 Chloroflexota bacterium | reverse complement strand
AGACTCCCGGCATCTCGGTGCGGCCCATCAGAGACATGACCGACTCCTATCCCTTTAACGAGACCTTCTTCGACAATGTGAGGGTGCCCAAGGAGAACGTCGTCGGAGAGGTGAACCGGGGCTGGTACGTGGCCATGACGCTGCTGGACTACGAGCGCACGGGGATTGGGCATCCGGCCGGGGGACGCCGGATCCTGGATCTGTTGGTGCGGTATGCCCAGGAGACGACCCTGAACGGCAGGCCCCTGGGCGAGGACCCGATAATCAAACACAAACTGGCGGAAGTGGCAGTGAGCCTGGAGGTGAGCCGCATACTGGCCTACAACGTCGCATGGCTGCAGAGCCAGGGCACGGTGCCCAACAAAGAG
This sequence comes from Chloroflexota bacterium, assembly GCA_022566235.1. GTDB lineage: Bacteria > Chloroflexota > Dehalococcoidia > Plut-88900 > Plut-88900 > JACZVB01. Next base: position 1,725 of record JADFJI010000395.1, on the reverse strand, counting down.
GCCTCGATCCTACGGCTGCTCAGCTCCCAAACCTCCCAGAAGCTGGCCGCGGCAGGTATGGAACTGTTGGGCATGAAGGGCCAGCTGGAGGAAGGCTCCAAATACGCCCCCCTCAAGGGGTTCATCAAGGACCAGTACCTGTTCTCCCTGTCCTACACTATAGAGTCGGGTACCCAGGAGATCCAGCGAAACGTCATCGCCACCCGGGGCCTGGGGCTGCCGCGAGGGGCCTAGACCGTTGAGGATACCTTTCACGTCTATCGCTGTGTGCTCTAGCGAGTTGACACTTTACGGGTGATTGTTCAGGGGCAAAGGTATGGACTCTCAAGAAAAGAAATTCCATGAGGCCATGGTGGAGATTTACAGTCAAGCTAGAGAAGATTGTAACTATACTGCTACACGGTTCCTTCAAATGGTTGGAGATCGCGGGGGTCTAGGTGCTGCCAAACATCTCCTGGCTTCCGACGATATCCAATATGGCTTTACCGAGCTTTGGTTATGTAGTCGGCTTGATCTGACTGTTGAGGCTCATGCCATCCAAGCAGAATTCCGGTCGATGTTTACGATCGATGAGATTAGACGAGCTGAAGAGCGGCTGAAAGCACACCGTTTTGGGTTTCCTAAGACTTATCAATTCGTATCTAACTGACCAACCTAATATATATCTTTACTGTCACCCTGAACGCGAGCAAAGGGTCTGGGGTGGTGTGGGGGCTCGACCTTAAGACAATCGAACAAGACTCCCCCTCCTCAGTCCCCCCCATTTGTGGGGGGGGGGATCCATGCGGGGTTTTTCCTGAGCAATCGCACCCCGGCCCGCCGTCCCGACCCTGATGAAGGTGCTGAACGAGCCTGCTTTTTATCCAGGGCCCAAAGGCCCAAAGGTTTGACACCCGGTCATACAATAAAAGTCGGAGCGATGTAGGGGAGCGGTGGTGAATCTGATGGAATTCCAGTAAGAGGTGCATCATGGAGTTTGCGTTTACGGCAGAGGAAGAGACATTCAGAAAAGAGCTGGTGGATTTTCTGGAAAACGAGCTGCCCGAGGGCTGGCACGACCCGCAGCCCGATATCTACGCCATTGGAAAGCTGGAGGGTGAGATGCGCCGTAAGCTGGGGGAGAGGGGCTGGCGGACCATGGCCTGGCCCAGGGAGTACGGAGGCCGGGATGCCTCGCCCACAATGCAGCTCATCTTCAAGGAGGAGATAGGCTACCGGGGAGCCCAGAGGGTGGAGGACCAGGGCGTCGACTTTGTGGGGCCGACCATCATACTTCACGGCACCGAGGAGCAGAAGAAGGAGCACCTGAATCGCATCTCCGCTGGAGATGCCTGGTGGTGCCAGGGCTACAGTGAGCCGGAGGCCGGCTCCGACCTGGCGGGCCTCCAGACCCGGGCCGTGGAAGACGGCGACGATTACATCATCAACGGACGCAAGATCTGGACCAGTTTCGCCCACCTGGCCAACTGGATGCACGTCCTCACCCGGACCGATTCCGACGCGCCCAAACACAAGGGCATCACCTACTTCCTCCTGGACATGAACACCCCGGGTATCTCCATCCGACCCCTAATCACCATGGCGGGTCACCACCATTTCAACGAGGTGACCTTCGACAACGTCCGGGTGCCCAAGCAGAACATGCTGGGAGAGAAGAACCGGGGGTGGTATGTGGCCATGTCGGCCCTTGACTACGAGAGATCGGGGATAGAGTACCCTGCGAGG
>JADFJI010000041.1 GCA_022566235.1 Chloroflexota bacterium | reverse complement strand
GCGGGGGGGGGTGGGTGGACTGGTCTCGGCCCCGGTAATAGCGGTGCCAACGAGCGTGGGGTACGGGGTGGGAGTCCAGGGCCTGGGGGCCCTTATGACCATGCTGAACACCTGCTCCCAGGGAGTATCCGTGGTGAACATCGATAACGGATTCGGGGCCGGCTACCTGGCATCGATAATAAACCAGGGCCATAAATAGGTTTGGTCCCGACAGGTCCCGAGTATCGGGACAAGCTCACCACGAAAGGTGGCTCCGCCCCTCTACACTTCCCGCTTTATAGAACTTATTGAACGGCAGAGGGAAATAGAGCGCCGGCAGTCTTAACCGACCTTGCGGACCTCAAGCACCTCACCCGGGGCCAGGGCCACCCGGCGCACGCTCACCCCGAATTTCAGCAGCCAGTACCAAATGGTGCCCTTGTTGATACCCATCTCCTCGGCCATAGCCGGAAGCCCCATGCGGTTATACATCTCGGGCAACAGCTCTTCTAGAGGTCTGTTATAACGATCCTCGACACTACGCATGAGCTTGCTTTTTCTAGTAGCCAAAATATCCTCCCACCTCCTGAAGTTGGGATACATTAACACCACTCTCGAACCCTGTCAAGAGTCCCTCCAAACTTATCTTAAACTAGTCTAATAGTCTTTTTGGACTCAGTTAGAACCAGTTCAACCCTGCTAACGTACACCCCCGAATGTTCTTTTTGCCTTGACGGTGTTTTTGCCCCTTTGCTAGACTAGCGTTAGAGGCGACGGGCCCGCGACTCTAACTTGGATCCCTGCCCCGAGATCAGTCGAAATCGGGCTCCCCCACACCCCTGAATGGCCTCCGACCTCAGATGAAGACCAGAGATGGGCCGGTTTCATGAGGGCCGAGGGCTAAGGAAGGTGCATTAGATGGCAGTTAAAAGCGGCTTCGCTCCGGTCATGGCAACCCGGCAGAACCACGCCCTAGAGCATGCAACCATTGCGCTGATCCTCCAGCGCACAGGTGTGAACACCAAGATCGCCGGCCGGGCAGTTGCCGGCGGTTTCTACATTTACGGCAATCTACCTACGGCCGTGGTGGAGGAGGCGGCCCATGAGGCCCTTAGACGACTTAAGGGGGGAGAGCGGGAGCTGGCCTACTCGCCCTTTTGCGGAACGAACCTCGCGGTGGCGGGGGTCCTGGCCGGTGTGGCGTCTATCCTGGCCATGGGAGGTCGAAACAGGCTCCTGAACTTCCCTAGAGTGCTTATCGCTTCCATGAGCGCGGTCCTGGCGGCCCAGCCCCTGGGCAAGCTGATACAGAAACACCTCACCACCAGCCCCGACATCCCGGACCTGGAGATAGCCGGGATATCGAAGTCGGGCCTGGGGCCCTGGGCCTCGCACAAAATCGAGACGATGCTCAGATAACCCGCCCTTTATATTCATCCGCTTCGTCCTGTAAAATCGTTAAGGATGTCCCTGTAGCTCAGTGGATTAGAGCAACTGCCTTCTAAGCAGTGGGTCGTGGGTTCGAATCCCGCCAGGGACGCCACCGACTTAAGGGAGGGCGTATGTCGCCCGAGGATGAGTCTCCGCGGACTCTATGACGAGCAGAGTTACAGACCTTCCATCGCTCCAGCTCCGTTATATTAAGTCCAGCAGAAGTTTTTGATACTTATCCGGACAATCGTACAAGAGTGTGAGTACTCGAAGGGCCAATGGTTGGGCAAAATGCAAAGTGCCAGGAGGGAACAATGATCTACGAATACAGAGTCTATACTGCGGCGCCGGGAAAGATGGATGCCCTGCACCATCGGTTCGCTACCGTAACCCTGGACCTGTTCGAGCGACATAGTTTAAAGGTAATAGGTTTCTGGGTGCCCGAAGGTAAAGAGGACGAGGAACTGGTCTACATCCTGGCATTCGATAGCGAGGACCGGATGAAGCAGCTATGGTCCGAGTTCAGCGCCGATCCCGAGTGGCAAGCCGCCAGGGCCGAGAGCGAAAGGGACGGGGCCCTGGTGACAGATGTCCAGAGCACCATCTTCTACCCCACGGCCTATTCGCCTCTGAAATAGCCGTGTACCCTGCAAAGTAGCGATTTGGGAGACGAAGAGAGGGGGGAGTCCCGATGTTTCGGGACTCCCCCCTCCTTCACTTTTCTCGGCAATCCTATATTTTCTTTTGCATCACGTCGAACTAACGGCTAATCACCTATTCCTGTAGGAAGACCTGGTAAATCTCGGCGAGGGCGTCGAGATTGAGTCCAAGCCACTTCTCGTCGATTACCACCACTCTCTCCAGGGCTATGGGAGAGGTTGGAAGGGCAGCGATCAGGTCTGCCGGCAGCGTCGATACAAAGGGCAGGGCGTCGGCGTGTATCGGCCCGTAGGTGATGTACCGGGAGATCTCAAAGCCGATCTCCGGGAATCTCATCCAGGCCAGGTACAGCTCCGCCAGATGCTTGTTAGGCGTACCCTTGGTGAGGTAGAAGACGCTGGTCTGGTTCAGGTGACCGCACTCGTAGCAGTAGTAGAGGTCCTTGCCCTCATCGGTCTGCTGAGCGTTCCAGATCCGCCCGTTCCACGCCGAGCACATGTCCAACTCGCCGCTGATGAGGAGCTGCGGGCAGTCGGTCCCACCGTGCCACCACACCTGGATATCGGGTTTGATCACCCGTAGGTGCGCCATGGACTCGGCAACCTGTGCATCGGTCAAACTGGCAATAGCGACCTTGAGTTCATTGCTTTCCAGAATCTCGGGGTGCAGAGCAAACTGGGCAAAGAAGAGATTCTCGTTGGGCCGGTCTCCCAAGGAACGCCGGCCGGGGAAGTTCTCAACATCCCAGAAGTCCGCCCAGCTCTTGGGCGCTCCCTCATGATTGGGGAAGCTCTTCAGGCTGTAGGCCAGGCCGGTGGACCACAGGATGCCGGCGCCGCCGGTCCACTCCGTCTTGGCAACCTCAGGCCAGCCGTCCAGGTAGCCGTTGTGGTAGGCGGGGGTCAGAACTTCCAGGTCACCCGTTGGGCCTAACTGGTACACGGCCCGGGTGCCGGAGTCAACTACGTCCCAGGTCACGTTCCCGGTCTCAGACTGTGCGCGAATCTTCGCGTACTCTACCGGGCTGTCTTCGATGATCTCGATGTTGAACTTCGCGGTGAAGGGGATCATGACGCCCTGGCGAATCGCCGCCTGCCATGCACCGCCCCAGCTAACTTCCGTAAAGCTCTCACCGTTGTGGTGCTGTAAGGCTTCCTCGATCTCTTCGAGGGTAGCCGGGTTCTCCGCCGTCCACTCATCTTCCGTCCTTATTGTGGCCACCGCCGGCATTGCCGTAGGCGCAGGCGCTGCAGGCACCGCCGTGGGCGCAGGCGCTGCAGGCACTGCCGTAGGCACAGGAATCAGTGTAGGCACGTCGTCCTCGCCGCAGGCCGCAGCTATAAGCACCAGCAACAGCACTAGGCTGAGTAAGCCTACGATGGCCCGGCGCCTGGTTATCCTAATCATTTTAGATCTCATACATCCTCCTAGCTTTCCCTAGGTTCAGGACCACACAGGTCCTGACTCAAACTATCCATCCTATCCGGAGCACTATTGCAAGCTACATAGGCAAACTCCCATTTTTAGGATTTCAGAGATTGTAATAAGGCATTTACGCTTTGTCAATGCGCTCTGCATAAATCAGTGGCGCTATTCCCTGCATTGCCTCCCCTCGTAGTCCCAATACCTGAATGATGAGTCGGGGTCGGAATGATTGGAGAGACTGCGGCCTTGATGCTATACTCCCCCCAAATCTCAGAGAACCCTGCCGTTGAGTAAACGGAGGGGGAATCGTACTCAGCGGAGGCCAGGCCATTGCGAGAGAACCCCGACTTACCATTCACCACGGATGAATACCGGGGCCGGTTGGACCAGGTCCGAAAGGCCATGGATCGTGATGGGCTGGACGGCCTAATGGTCCATTCGCCGGAGAGCATCTATTACCTCACAGGCTACCACAGTGTCGGCTATTTCACCTATACGGTCCTGGTCCTCTCGGCTACGGGTGGGGCCACTATTGTGATACGAGACCTCATGAAGAAGATGGCCGAAGCCACGTCCTGGGTGGAGGATGTTCAGACCTGGACAGACCTTCAGGACCCCATTGTTACAACTAGAAACGCACTGGAGCACCAAAAGATACTCGGTAGGTCCGTTGGATACGACCAGCAGGCCTGGTTTTACAACATCGGACATCACAAGGCCCTGGTGGAGATGTGCGCCGATACCACCTTTAAAGAGTCGGCAGGACTTGTAGAGGCGGTGCGCCGGGTCAAGTCTACTCAGGAAATCGAGTATATCAGGCAGGCGGGTAAAACTTGTGATGCGGCCATGGAGGGCTGTGTCGCCGCTATAGCCGAAGGGGCCACGGAGAACGATGTGGCCGCCGCCACCTACTACAGCTCCATCAAGGCAGGGAGCGAATACCTGGGACATGCCATGCTTATAGCCACCGGCAAGAGAGGAGGCCTGGGCTTTACCACCTGGGATCGAACCCCCATCCAAAAAGGGGACCTGCTGTTTCTGGAGATGGGAGGCACCTATACGCGCTACAACGCTTGTCTCTCCAGGGGCGTTGTCGTAGGCCAACCATCGGACATGGCCAAGCGGCTATGTGAAGCCTCCCGAGGTGCGCTGGAGCGGGCCACGGAGGCCATCAAGCCCGGGGCCACTTCAGCCCAGGTGGACCGAGCCGCCAGGGGTTATATAGAGAAGCAGGGGCTTAGTGAACACTTCAGACATCGGTGTGGTTATCTCATCGGGATAGGCTTTCCACCCGACTGGGGCGAGGGGCGGATCATGAGCATCATCGAAAACGACGAGACCCCCCTGGAGCCAGGCCTGGTCTTCCACCTGGTGCCCGACCTCAAGATAGACGGCGAGATAGGAGTCATCTACAGCGACACTGTTCTGGTCACCGAGACCGGACACGAGCTGCTGACCAATTACCCCATGGACCTGGTGATAAAGTAGCCCCGAGGAGGAGAGAGCGTGATCTACGAGTACCGGTATTACAACATTAAAGAGGGCATGATAGCCGACTGCCATCGAGTCTTTCAGCAGACGCTAATCCCCCTCTTTAACAAACTCAACATCAAGACCATAGCCTTCTGGGAGCCCCAGGACTCCGACGGCCGCACCTTCATCTATCTACTGGGGTTCCAGGACGCGGCCGCAAGGGAGAAGGCCTGGGCGGACTTCGCCAGCTCGCCAGAGTGGAAGAAGACGGTTGCGGACCTGGGAGACAACGCCCCCTGGGAAAGCACTCAGTCCACGGTGCTGGTGCCCACCAGCTACTCACCCCAACCCTGACCCGGTCGTCCAGGGACCTGGCCTAGTTCAGGCTGAGGCCATAGAGCCGGGCGGCGTTTCCCCCCACCATCAACGCCGTCTCCTCCTCGGGAATGCCACGGAAGGTCTCTGCGATCACCTCCCGAGAGTGGGGAAAGGTGCCTTCGTCGTGGGGGTAGTCGCTGCCCCACATCAGGCATTCCACCCCGGTGTAGTCCCGGTTTCGCAGGCCTACGGGGTCCTCCCCGAAGGTAGCGTGGCCCTGCCGCTTGAAGAACTCGCTGGGCTGCAATTCTAGCTTTGGCCTGTGCCACATGTGCCGCTTCCGGTACAGCTCGTCCAGGGCATACAGAAGCCAGGCCAGCCACCCTATTCCGCCCTCCACCAGCACAAATCGCAGCTTAGGGTGACGCTGCAGCGCCCCGGAGGCCACCAGCATGGTCAGGGGGCTCATGGCGTCTGCCATACCCAGAGCCATGAGGGAGAGGTCCTGCCCCCAGCCCTCCTCCTCGCCCAACCCCTCCGTATTACGGTCCTTACTGGTAAATACGTGGAAGTTCAGGGGCACTCCCAGCTCTTCCACCGTCGCCCAGAAGGGATGGTACTCGGGCCTATCGTAGGGGTGGTCTCGCATAGCCACGGGCACCGAAAGAGACCGGTATCCGATGCCGACAACCCTCTTTGCCTCCTCGATGGCAGCCCCAACATCGATCATAGGAATAACCGCCGACGGTATGAACACCTCTGGATGTTCGCCAAAGACCTCTAGCTGCCAGTCGTTGTTGACTCGGGCCGAAGCGACCTGGTATCCCTGGTCGGGCGAGGCGTAGATATGGAAGATGCCGTTGGGATAGATTATCTCGGCGCTGACTCCGTCCAGACCAATGTCGGCCAGCCTCAGGGAGACGTCAACTCCCCCGCCCCGGTCGTCTCTGAACTCCCGGCGCTTGTCTTCATCAGTCAAACGGGATTCCACCAGGTCCAGCCTGATGGGGGACTGGCCATCGTACAGGATATACCTGCCGCCGTTCATTTCCACGGTATGGGGGGCTTTATCGTGATATTTTTTCGGCAGCCTTTGGTACAGCTCAGCCGGCTCTTGTACGTGGGAATCCGCCGAGATTATCCTGTAGCCTGCCATACCCACACTCCTAAACCCGTACTATAAGCACCTTGCCAAGCCTACAATCAAGCCACAGGGCCCGGGCCCGGCTATTCGATTGCAATGTCACCGTTTCTCTATCTTGGGTAGTATCGTTCGAAGGCGCCCACCTACCGGGCCTCCCGGCGGGCTATCCAGCGGGGCTGGTCGCAGATGTGGCCCAGGAACTCCATGACGGTGTGGGCCGCCAGGTACGAGGTGATGCCGGTGCCAACATCTAGCTGCGGGTTTACCTCGCACAGGTCGAAGCCAATGATGTCGGTGTGCTCGGCCAGAGCACTGAGGGTCTTGCTCAGCTCGTCGTACATCATGCCGTTGGGCTCCGCGGAGACGCAGCCGGGGACCAGGGTCATGTCGAGAACATCGATGTCTATGGTGACGTAGCATTTTGCGTTGGCGGGAAGCTCTTCCACCAGGTTGGCAATACCGATATCCCGGTACTCCTCCATGGTGACCACTTTGTTACCGTCGCTGATGGACTCATCCATCAAGGCCTTGGTGTTGCGAAGGCTGCGGATACCCACCTGATGAATACTCTTGACGTGGTCCATGTGGAACATATGGCGTACCGAGTGGCCGTTGGTGTACAGAAACCCATGCTGGAAGGGCGCGTAATCGAGGTGAGCATCGAAGTGAAAGACGTGTAAAGGCTCGTCGTAAGCGCGGACGATGGGGGCGGTTATGGCGTGGTCTCCGCCCAGCACCACAGGCATAGCGCCTTTATCCAGGACCCCGCGTGTCAAAGCGGTGATATTGTGCCAGGTATCTTCCGCGTTGGTCGGAAGGACACTGGCATCGCCTACATCCGCGATACGCTGGTTTTGGAGCTCATAAGTCAGGTACTCCTTTTTGTCCTCGGGGTTGTAGAAACCCTGGTCGCTAAACCTCATGGAGTGCTCCCGTATGCTCCGCGGCCCGAAACGAGCGCCTGGCATGAAGGGCGAGCCTTCGTCGGTAGGACAGCCGAAGACAGCTATGTCCGCCTCCAACTGGTCCAGATCGGTGACGATCTTCGACCGCAGGAAAGATGGTATCCCGCTAATGGGCCAGACCCGGGCCCCCCTCGTTAGATCACCCTGTGGCATGCTGAATCCTTTCTGATCCGATTATCGGAGTGGTGTTAGTTGACGCTGAAGCCGTAAAGCTTGGCTGCGTTGGTACTGATTATCTTCTTCTTGTCTTCTTCGCTCACCCCCGCGAACTGTCTCTCGATAGCCTCCCGGGAGTGGGGCCAGGTGCCCTCGTGATGGGGATAGTCGTTGCCCCAAAGCAGGCAATCTACGCCGGTGTACTGGCGGTTGTGCAGGCCTACCGCATCCTCGCCGAAGGTGACGTGTCCCTGGCGTTTGAAATACTCGCTGGGGTTCATATCCAGCTTGGGCCGCACCCACATGTGATGCTTCTGATACCCTTCGTCGACGGCTATCAGGTTCCAGGCCACCCAACCGATGCCCGATTCGACGATGACGAAGTTCAGCTTGGGATGGTTCATCAGCACACCCGAGGCGCAAAGGTAGGTCAGGACGTCGATTCCGTCCACCAATGCCCCCATGACGTAGTTGATGACCGCGCCCCCGGGGCCTCGCTCGATTCGGGGATCGCGTCCGCTGCTGATGTGGAAGTTCAGCGGCAGGCCCACCTCTTCCACCGAAGACCACAGAGGCTCGTACTCGGGGCGGTTGTATGGCAGGGAAGGTTTGCTGGGCACGAAGAGAGAGCCCAGCCCCATTTTAGCCACTCGGTAGATCTCTTTAATTCCGGCTTCGATGTCCAGCACGGGGATGAGGGCCGCCAGGGCGAAACGGTCGGGGTAGGGGCCAAATAGCTCGGCGACCCAGTCGTTGTAGACCCTAGCTGAAGCGATCTGGAATTCGGCGTCGGTGGAGGCCGTAAGCTCCAGGCCGTAGTTGGGATAGATCACCTCGGCCGCTACGCCGTCCTGGTCCTGGGCCTTTATGCGATAGTCGGGATCCCACCCCTCCTTGGTCGCTCGCTCCCGCAGCAGGTCGTCCTCGTTCATCTCATCCTGGCCCAGGTATCTCTTCCTAGGCCTGAGGCCGTCCCGAAGCTCTATCTCCTTGCCATCGACTACCTTCCTATGAGGGGCCCTGTCGCGGAACCGTTCCGGCAGCCGCTCTTGCCACATCTCAGGGGGCTCGTCTACGTGGGAATCCGCCGATATCAGCTTGTAGTCGATCATCGCGCGCTCCTTGAGGAATGAGGGTCTGATGCCCGCCCCCAGACCGGGATGTCTAATTCTATCCCATGACCCCCTGGCTCCTCAACCTGGCTATCTCCTCGCTGCTCAATCCTCCTATCTGGGAAAGCACCTCGTCGGTATGCTCTCCCAGTTCCGGGGCCGCTGACATGGTCGAGGTAGGCGTGCCGGAGAACCGGAGGGGAATACCGGCCACTTTCATCTTACCTCTCTTGGGATGCTCTATCTCCGTTATGTAGCGATTGGCCGTGGCCTGAGGGTCCTGGGCCAGCTCCGCCGGAGAGTTGACCGGGGAGTAGGCCATACTCAACTCTGCCTCTTGCAACGCTTTCAGCCAACTCGCCAGGGTTTTTTGGGCAAATATCTCATCCAATTTCGCATACAGCTCCTGCCGGTTTGCACTCCTGGCCCCCGCGTCGGCGTATCGAGGGTCATCGGTCAGGTCCGGGGCGCCGATGGCCCGGCAGAACTCACCCCACCAGCGGTCTGGATCGGGCTCGCAGAACATGATCCACCTGCCATCGGAGCATTTATACCAGTTGTACAGGGCGTTGGAGGCCTCAGCCCGGTCGAGCCTGGGAGCCAGGGGCGAACCCTCCCCCTCAGGTAAGGACATATCGGGGAACACTTCGTGCCAGAGGGCATAGTTCACGGCTCCATGCTGGAAGTGGATGGCGCTCCCCAGGAGGGAGCCCTCCACCTTCTGGCCCTTGCCGGTCCGCTCCCGGGACACCAGGGCCGCCAGAAGGCCGTAGACCATTACCGTCGCGGTGGTCTGGTCGAAGAGGCCGCCTTCCAGAAGCATCGGGGCGTCCGTCGGGCCGCCGCTGATGTTGGCGGTGAAGCCACTTCTGGCCTGTATGAGGGCCTCGAAGGCCCTTCGCCCCTTCTCGGGCCCCTGGGGCCCGTAGCTGCCCACCGAGGCGTATACCAGCCGCGGGTTGCGGCCCCCGAGGATGTCGTAACCGGCGCCAAGCCGGTCCAGCAGGGCCTCAGGGTAGTTGGAGACGAATACGTCGGACTTATCCACCAGCCGGTAGAAGGCCTGCCTCCCTTCTTCCTGCTTGAGGTCCAGGGCGATGCTCTTCTTGTTGCGGTTGATCGCCTCGAACCAGAAGCCTCCCATGGAGCGGAACGGGTCACCGCCATCGGGCCTCTCCACCTTGATCACCTCGGCCCCCAGGTCTCCCAGGATATAGCCTATTGGCGGCCCCACGTGGATCACTGAAAGCTCTATGACTCTGATTCCCTCTAACGGACCTGGCATCTTCTTCCTCCTTTTAAGTTTATGGCATTAGTAATTCAGTTATTGCCCTGAGGCACAATAGAAGGAATGAAAGCACGGCTGTCACGTCGGGTGTGGCCTATTCTTATAGAACGGATTAAATCAGAATCCAACTCGAACGGGAGATCATCGGATAGCTTTCTTTACCATCGACTCCGAAGTCACCTCTGGGACCTCCGGGAACACCACAATCCCGCCTTTAGTTCCCAATATGGCCTCCCGGCACTTCTTCGCGAACCTCTCATCTGTCCTATTCGATAAATATTGAGCTACCCGAAAAAGATCAGGGGTACGTACCAGAGCAGTTCCACTTCTATTAGCGGCTGTCGTGCACTTTTCTGTAAAATACTCGTCACGCTCGTCCAGGGGCCGCAACCGATAAGCGTTTCCGAAAAGCACGCCCTTTGCCATCTCGGTTACTACTTCTCTTTCAAAATCCTCGAGGATATTCATTTCCAGTTGCCGGAGTTTGTCGATATTTATGGGCTTGTTGTCTTTTCCTTCTGCCTCTCCAAGGAGGCGGCCCTCTAAGGACTTGAAGACCACA
>JADFJI010000040.1 GCA_022566235.1 Chloroflexota bacterium | reverse complement strand
ACGACTTGTCGGGACAAGCCCCCGGCATCCTTCCAGTACTGGAAGGATGGAGTCTCGACGACACTCGACCGAACGTTAGCTAATTTCGGCTAATAGGTACTAGAGTGACTGTAGACCCCTCCTACCTGGATTCTTCGGCATCCTTCCTGGGAAGGTCTCCTAAGAATGACAAATAACCTGTCTCCCAACCCCTTTCCATACCGATTACATCAGGACGGACTCCCTCTTACGATATGTATTTCCCTATCAGAGGCCTCAGCTCATCCTTGAGGCGATCTGGTATCCGCTCCCTGGAGGTGATGATGGCGTCTCTCAACGCGTTTTGACAGTCGCAGCCCCGGCGATCGGGTATGAGGCCCATCAGGTTTCGGATTATCCGTTGAGCAGCACCGACGTTCTTTATGAGATTTCCCACGATAAGCTCGACGGACACCGAGTCATAGCCGGGGCGCCAGCAATCGTAGTCGGTGGCACAGGCCAGGGTGGCATAGCAGAGTTCCGCTTCCCGGGCCAGCTTCGCTTCGGGCAGAGCGGTCATCCCGATGATGCTGGCCCCCCAGGAGCGGTACATCTCGCTCTCGGCCCTGGTGGAGAAGAGGGGTCCTTCCATGACTATCAATGTGCCGCCTTTGTGAACTCGCTCTGTGGCGGAGGATGCCACATCGTAGAGGGCCTGGCTTAGGGCTGGGCAGTACGGGTCGGCGAAGGCCGCATGTACCACCAGCTCCTCTTCGAAAAAGCTGTTGACCCGGCTCTTGGTCCGGTCTATGAGCTGGTCCGGCACTACCATGTCCAGGGGTCGGATCTCCTCCCGCAGACTGCCGACGGCGCTTATAGACACCACGTGGGTCACCCCCAGGGTCTTGAGGGCGAAGATGTTGGCCCGGACGGGGATATTGGTCGGGTTTAACCTGTGGCCTTTGCCGTGGCGAGGGAGGAAGGCCACCCGCGTCCCCTCCAGGGTCCCCAGGACTATGGCGTCGCTGGGTTCACCGAAAGGGGTCTCGGGTTTGACCTCTTCCCTATCGGTCAGGGCCTCCATGTCATACAGGCCACTGCCGCCGATGATGCCTATCTGTGCCTCGGCCAATTGGCCTCCCTGCTACTCCTCGATCATCTCCACCAACGCCTTCAGTTCCTCCAGGTACGGCTCCCGGGCTATGCCGTTTTCGGTGACGATGGCAGACACATACCGATAGGGGGTGATATCGAAGGCCGGGTTGGCCGCCTTTACCTCCTGGGGGGCCACCTGCACTCCGGCGAAGCTGAGGACCTCTTCTGGACTCCTCTCCTCTATTGGAATCTCCTCCCCTGATGAGATTGAGAGGTCGATGGTGCTGATGGGGGCCGCCACGTAGAAGGGCACGGCATTCTCTTTTGCCAGCACCGCAATGGAGTAGGTGCCTATCTTGTTGGCCACGTCGCCGTTGGCGGCTATCCTATCGGCCCCGACGATTACGCAGTCGATGTCGCCCTTTTTCAAGAAGTGCCCGGCCATGGAGTCGGTGATCAGGGTCACGTCTATCTGGTCCCGGGCCAACTCCCAGGCCGTGAGGCGCGAGCCCTGCAGGAAAGGACGGGTCTCGGTGGCCATGACCTTTAGAGCCGTTCCCCTCTCGATGGTCGCTCGCACGACTCCCAGGGCGGTGCCGTATCCGGTGGTGGCCAGGGCCCCGGCGTTGCAGTGGGTCATCACCGTGCCCTTGCCCTGAAGCAGATCGGCCCCGTGGGCGCCAATACGATGGTTGATGGCCTCGTCCTGCCTGTGGATGGCCAGGGCCTCGTTCAGCAGGGCCTTCTTCACCCCCGAGACGTCCCGGTGAGCGCTTGCCACCCTTCTCATCCGTTCCACCGCCCACCTGATGTTGACCGCTGTCGGCCTTGAGGCGACGATGGCCTCGTAGACGGGCCCCAGGCGAGATTCGAAAGCCTCCTTGCTCTCCTCATCTATTGCGGCCGCGCCCAGGGCGACGCCGTAAGCGGCGGCCACGCCCAGGGCCGGGGCTCCCCTGATGCGCATCTCCTTTATCGCCCTCACCAGGGACTGGTAATCGGTCAGGTCCAGGTACACCTCTTCCAGAGGTAGCCTGGTCTGGTCCAAGAGCCTTATCTTGCCATCGACCCACTCTATGGTATTCATGATGAGGATGTTTCACCTGAGGTGAGGCCGCCGGCGCCGGGTCCCTAGCAGGCGTGCCATGCTTGGGCGATGCTATCAGCCCCCAAATTGGGTGTCAAGGAGTGTTGACAGATTCCATGATAGGTGTTAAATATATAGAACATTAGTCCTATATCTTGAATGGAGGCCCAGATGCTGATTAAACACAAGCCCGACGCCTATGAAAAGCTCCAGGCCCTATCCGGCATGTCAACAGACGATGTCCTGGACAGGTCTCAGTCCCAAGCCAGGTTTACCGCCTCTCCTACCCAGCCCCGCTTCGGCATTAAACGCCAACCCATTCCGGGGGTCTACAAGGCCGCCATGCCCAATGGCAAATACATCTCCCTCATGCGCACCATGTTCACCGATTTCTGCATGTTGGACTGCGCCTATTGCCCCAACAGCATATACGTGCCGAGGAAACGGGTGGCTTTCACCGTGGACGAACTGTCACGGCTTTTCATGCAGTACGTAGACCGACACCTGGTGGACGGCCTCTTCCTCAGCTCGGGGATCGCCGGCAGTCCCGACAAGACCATGGACAAGATGGTACAGGTGGTGGAGGCCATTCGCAAGAAGTACCGGTACAAAGGTTACATCCACTTGAAGGTTATGCCGGGCACGTCCCGTCCTCTGGTGGAGGAGGCCTTCCGCCTGGGCAGCCGCCTCTCCGTCAATATCGAGACCCCCTCCGCCGAGATGATGGAGCGCATAAGTCCTCACAAGCCCTACCAGACCTGGATCCTGGACCAGATGTCCTGGATCAACGACCTGATCCGAAACCGATACGGGGAGAACGGCGCGGTGGGCCAGGCTACCCAGTTCGTGGTCGGAGCTGACGATGAGACCGACTGGGACATACTCCAGAGGGTTCGCCAGCTTTACAAGGACTGGAATCTCAAAAGGGTCTACTACCAGGGCTTCATACCCGCTCGTCACACCCCTTTGGAGGAGCATCCTGCCACCCTGCCTATAAGGGAACATCGCCTGTACCAGTTGGACTGGCTCACCAGGGTATACAAGTTCAAGGAAGAGGAGTTGAAACTGAGCTTCGATGACCGGGGGTTCCTCTACCACGAGGTGGACCCCAAGACGATGATAGCTGCCCATACCCTGGAGGCAGGCTCCGTAGACATCAACGCCGCCTCCCGGGACGACCTGATCCGCGTCCCGGGCATAGGGCCCCTTTCCACCGAGCGGATACTCCGCCAGCGTCGCTATCATTCCATCGACAGCTGGAGGGATCTGAAGGCCATGGGGGTCGTTAGAAAGCGGGCTGAGGTCTTCCTACGGGTGTCGGGGGAGAGGCCTCAGGAGGCCCAGCTCAAGTTGCCCCTCTTTCAGCAGGAAAGGGAGGGACCGCTGCCCGGCGTAGCGGTAACCGCTACCCACGGCCCGGTAGGAGCTGTGAAATCCGGCTGTGCCGGTTGCCCCGTGGCCTGTGGAGGCTCCGTCTGTGCCTGACTCGTCTTAGCAGGGTGCTGAATCCCGATAAGTCGGGACGACCATCCCCCTTACCCCCTTCCTGGCCAGGAAGGGGGTGAAAACTATATTTGAGGGACACCCTCAAACTCCCGGCGAAGGGGCTTCGCCCCTCTGCGCTCCCCATATTTCATCAGCCTGCTAGAGAGCGGCGACGCCGGCCTTGGCGCACACCTCGTCCTCCTGCCCCGTGCCCCCACCCACGCCACAGGCCCCCTCCACCACTCCGTTGCGAATGATGGGCACGGCCCCCTGCCCCGGGATCATCCGGCCGCCGTCGGCGGCTATTATCGCCCGAATAGTCGGGTGGTCGGCCCGGTCCTGCAACTCTCCGCTGGCCCTACCGAAGCCCGCCGAGGTCGCCGCCTTGCCCTGGGACCCGTAGACACTTGCCCATATGGTCCCGTCCATTCGACTGAATGCCACCAACCGGCCGCCGGGATCACATACGGCGACGCTTACCTTTATGTTCAGCTCCCTGGCCTTGGCTATCGTGGCCTGGACCACCTTGTTTGCCTCTTCCAAACTTAACGCCATGTTCAGTCCTCCTTGTTAATTGAAGTGGCCTTATCCTATATCAGCGTCTTCCGGGTCACAAGGAGATCGAATCATTTCTCTTTCCACCCGTCCTGCCTGTCCTGGTCCTTACCGCGGGGAAGGACGAAGGGCTCGGGACGAAGGGATCGGATTTCGATTGACACCAGGAACAACCAAAGCTACGATTACTCCAGGATGTGCCGTGTGGGAGGCAGGTGATGGTGACGAGAATCGATTTCAACTGCGATATGGGCGAGAGCTTCGGGGCCTGGAAGATGGGCCTGGACGAGGAGGTGATCAAGCACGTCACCTCCTCCAACATCGCCTGCGGCTTCCACGCCGGCGACCCGGTATGGATGGAGCACACCGTAGAGCTAGCCAGGGCCCACGGGGTCGCTATCGGGGCCCACCCCAGCTATCCGGACCTGATGGGTTTCGGGCGACGCGACATGGCCGCATCCCCCGGTGACGTCAAGTCCTACGTGAAATACCAGGTGGGGGCCCTCAGGGGGTTCCTCGAGGGTGGAAAGCTCCAGCACGTGAAAGCTCACGGCGCTCTCTACAACGCCGCCATCAAGGACGACGACCTGGCCCGAGCCATCTGTCAGGCCGTCCTGGAGATCGATCCCCAGATAATCCTGGTCGTCCTTGCCGGGACCAGGTGGGTCGAGATTGCCCGGGAGATGGGCAACCGGGTGGCTCGGGAGACCTTCGCCGACAGGGCCTTCAGCCCGGACGGCACCCTTGCGCCCAGGTCCCAGCCCGGGGCCGTTCTCCACGATCCCGACCAGGTGGTTGAGCGCAGCCTCAGGATGATCATCGAGGGCACTGTTACGGCCACCGATGGCCGGGATATACCCATAGAGGCCGATACCATCTGCCTCCACGGCGATAACCCGGGCGCAGTCGAGTTGGCGGCGGCCATTCGCAGCAAGTTCGAGGAAGAAGGGGTCGAAGTAGTCCCCATGGGCACCTTCTGCTGAGAGGTATTTCGGCTTTGTATCAGGCCACCATCAAAACCTGGAGAAGATTCTGTGTACCAACAACCCAGGTTTCGCCTCGGCGGCGATAGAGCCCTATACATCGAAGTGGGGGATGCCATCAGCCCCGAGGTAAACCGCCGGGTCAAGGGCCTGTTGGATGCCATTGATAAAGCAGCTATCGAGGGGGTCGAGGCCCTGTCCCCCACCTACAGGTCCATCCTGGTCTACTACGACCCCCTCAAAATCCCCCTTGAGGAGCTGAAGCAGCGTCTGTCGGACCTTGGCCTGGCCCTGCCCGATGCCTCCTCCAGCGAGGCTAGTATATTCGAGATTCCCACCCTCTATGGAGGCGAGTTCGGGCCCGATCTGGACTTCGTCGCCTCCCACACAGGCCTCAGTCCCGAAGAGGTCATCCGTATCCACGCCGGGACCGATTACCTGGTCTACATGGTGGGATTTAACCCCGGATTCCCCTATCTGGGCGGCATGTCCGAAAAGATCGCTGCCCCCCGCCTGGAAACCCCACGGGTCAAGATACCTGCGGGCTCCGTAGGCATAGCCGAGGCTCAGACGGGCATTTACCCCCTGGAAAGTCCCGGGGGCTGGCGCCTGATAGGACGGTCCCCCCTCAAAATGTTCGATCCCAGCCGGGACCCCCCAGCCCTTGTGGAGGCAGGGGACCTGGTCAGGTTCGTGTCCATAGACGAGGCCCGGTATCAAGAGATCCAGGGAGAGGTGGAGGCCGGAAGGTATCGTGTGACCATCCACCGGGCCGCCTGATCTGAATCTGGGAGCCATCGAAATCTGAACATGGGTGTCATCGAAGTAGTAGAGCCGGGAGTGCTGACCACGGTCCAGGACCTGGGAAGGCACGGCTATCTCAGGCTCGGGGTGCCCGCCTCCGGGGCCATGGACCTGTTCGCTCTGCGGGCGGCCAACATCCTGGCAGGCAACCCGGAGGGAGAGGCCTGCCTGGAGATCACCGTTCTGGGCCCCAGGCTCCAGTTCCTGTCCGATGCCCTCATAGTCCTGACCGGCGCAGACCTGGCACCCGAATTGGACGACGACCCCGTGCCCATGTGGGAAGCCGTCGCCGCGTACCGGGGCAGCACCCTCTCCTTCCAGGGGCCCAGGGAGGGCAGCCGGTCTTACCTGGCCGTGGCCGGAGGGTTCGATGTGCCGGTGGTCATGGGCAGCAAGTCTACCTACGCAAAGGCGGGGCTGGGGGGTTTCAAGGGCCGGTCCCTGAGGGCCGGCGACACGCTCCTGACCCCCCTTCCCACCCCACCCCTCCACCTTGCCGGCCGCAGGACGCCCCGGGGGCTAATACCTCACTACGGACACCAGCACGCGCTCCGCGTGATAACCGGCCCCCAGGACGATGCCTTCACCGACACGGGCATCGAGGCGTTCCTCAGCTCGTCATATACCATCACGGCTCAGTCCGATCGGATGGGGTACCGGCTGGAGGGCCCAAAGATAGCGCACAAGGTCGGCCCCGATATCATCTCGGACGGCATCCCCTTTGGCGGCGTCCAGGTGGCGGGCGACGGACAACCCATTGTGCTCATGGCCGACAGGGGAACCTCCGGGGGTTACACCATGATCGCCACGGTGATCAGCGCCGACCTGAGCGACCTTGCCCAGGGGATGCCCGGCGACCGGGTCAGTTTCAAGTCGGTGAGCATCGAGCAGGCCCACGAGGCGTTGAGGCAGCAGGAGGCCACCCTGAGCCGGCTCAAGGAGTTGCTGGCGGCGCCCATCGTATCCCGACAGTTCAGGATCAGGGTGGAAGGTGACGTATACGACATCTCGGTCGAGATGACCAGTATGCCGTCAACCGGCGACGGGCCCCGGGCCAGTGCCAGCGGCAGGGTGCGCCTTGTGTCGGAATCGGGTGAAACCCGCAGCTACGGTGTCGACGTCGAGGCCGGGGATGAGGTCGAAGGCCATGAGCCTGAAAGGTAGTGCCCAGGTCCACATCAAGGCGTCGCCCGAAAGGGTGTACGAGCTGGTCTCAGACGTCACCCGCATGGGCGAGTGGAGCCCCGAGTGCTACCGCTGCCGGTGGCTGGGTGAGACAAAGGGCCCGGTGGCCGGCGCCCGGTTCAAGGGGTACAACCGCCGTGGCTGGTTGAGGTGGTGGACCACCTGCACCGTCACCGAAGCGGAGCCGGGCGGGGCCTTCGCCTTCGAGACCCACAGCGTGCCATTCAAGGGCATGCAGACCCGCTGGCGGTACCAGATGGAGCCCTCAGAAGGCGGCACCCTCCTCACCGAGTCCTTCCGGGCGCTCTGGCACTTTCGTATCGTGATCCGCCTAGCTTTCGGCGGGTCGCGCCGCCGCCAGGCGCAGATGGAGGAGGGGGTCCGCCGGACCCTGGACCGCATCAAGGCCATCGCCGAAGGCGTGTAACTCCTTGCGTAGGGGCCTGGCCGGGGTGGGGTCAAGCTAGGCGTGTGGAGGGTGTTCAAGGACACTTTTGACCCTCATCCCCTGTGTCCCCCTCTCCCTTAATAAGGGAGAGGGGGAGAAAAATGATTCTGGGGGAATACCCCCAAGACCCCCTGCCAAAGGGGCTCCGCCCCTCTGCACTCCCCTTTTCGAGAAGTTTATTAAAAGACTTAATGTGTAGGAGGGCCTTGGAAAACGGTTTCGATCATCACCTCCGATAAGTTCAAGACAGTTAGACTCAGAACAGGCCCCTAAACCCCCGGCCCCGAATTGCCCCGATACTCGGGACTCGGCGTTGGGACACTTCCGTTTTCGAGAAGCTAATTTAAGGGCTTCGTGTGCGGACAGGGTCTTCGCAATGGCGTGGCCATAAGGAAACGGAACTTGTTGAAGGCGGCTCCCCCATACTATACTAGGCCTCGTTTTAGGGGGAGCTCCCAGGAGCCTTTTACCACATAGGCGCGTGAACCTCGCGTTCAATATTCGGGGGTGGAGATGGTTGAACAGGCCGTCAAGGAACGGGTGCTGGGACAGATTAAAGCCGGGCCGATGGTGAATCTGTGCAGCAGCCTTCTGAGGATTCCCAGCTTCAAGACCGAGGAGCAGAAGGTGGCCCGCTACCTGGCAAATTTCTTCCGTCGCCGGGGCTACGAAGTAGATTTGCAGGAGGTGGAGCCGGGCCGGTATCAGACTATCGCCACCCTGAAGGGCTCGGGTGGGGGCAAGAGCCTTATGCTCAACGGCCACCTGGATATCGATCCCCTGGCCATGGGCTGGAAACGAGACCCCTGGACTCCAAGCCTGGAGGGGGACCGGCTCTACGGGGCCGGGGCCAACAACATGAAGGGCGGGGTTACCGCCATCATTACGGCCGCGGAGGCTATCCGAAAGTCCGGGGCGTCGATGAAGGGAGACCTGGTGGTAGCCTGTGTGGTGGGAGAACTCCAGGGGGGCATCGGGACCCTTCACGCCTTGAACACCGGCTACATCACCGACGGGGCCTACGTTGCTGAGCCTACGGGCGAGGGCGACAACATAATGACGGTCCACGTGGGCTGGGTGGAGCTGGCCATCAGCACCATAGGCCTGTCCCAGCACGTGAGCCGTGCTCACAAAGCCATCGACGCCATAGAGATGATGATCAAGGCTATTCCAGCAATAAAGCAGGTGAAGTTCACCTACACCCCCAGGCCCGACCTCCCCGACATGCCACGGGTCATCGTTGGCACCATCATCGGGGGTCGGGGCCGGGACCACGATATGAGGGGCCCCAACTTCACCTGTGACTACTGCACCATCATCGCCGACGTTCGCACGGTGCCGGGCCAGACGGCTCAGACGGTGAAGGAGGACATCGACAGGGTGTTGAAGGGACTGAAAGTGGAAGACTCCACCTTCGATTACGAGATCATTTCCCCGGTCCCGCCCCACTACAAGGTGCAGACTGTGTATATGAACCCCCTGGATGTCCCCAAGGACGAGCCCGTGGTGAAGAACCTGGAGAATAGCTACAGGGAGGTAACCGGGAAGGCGCTCGACCGGATAGGGGCTATCGTGACCCAGTCCTATGCCGGCAACGACTCGTGCCACATTTGGGAGAGGGGTATCCCGGTCTGTCTCCACGGGCCTCAGAACGATCGGGACGTGAAGGGCGAGCCCGACACCTTCGTTGTCGTCAGCAGTATGGTACAGGTGGCCAAGACCTATGCCGTGGCCGCCCTGAACTGGTGCAACCAGCCCGGCTAAAAGCTGTGGTTCGACAGGCTCACCACGAACCGAAGGATAACTCAATCCTTCCGTTCGCCCTGAACCTTTCCGCAGGGCTCAGGACAGGCTTGTCGAAGGGTGTGTACCCATCACTAAGGAGGAGATATGGATAACGCTGTGAAGAGCAGGGTGCTGCGGCAGATCAAGGAGAGGGACGTCGTCGCCCTGTGCAGCAGGATACTGCGCATTCCCAGCTTCAAGACCGAGGAGCAGAAGGTGGCCCGATACCTGGCAAATTTCTTCCGTCGCCGTGGGTACGAGGTGGACCTTCAGGAGGTGGAGCCGGGCCGGTATCAGACCATCGCCACGCTCAAAGGCACCGGCGGGGGCAAGAGCCTGATGCTCAACGGCCACATAGACATCGACCCGCTGGCCATGGGCTGGAAGCGGGACCCCTGGAAACCGGTGGTGGAGGAGGACCGGCTGTATGGGGCGGGGTCATTCAACATGAAGGGCGGGGTCGCCGCCATGATTTCCGCTGTGGAAGCGATACGAAAGGCCGGGGTACGGTTGAAGGGCGACATCGTGGTGGCCTGCGTGGTGGGGGAGCTCCAGGGTGGCGTGGGCACGGTCCACGCTCTTAAGAGCGGGGTGCGGGCCGACATGGCCATAGTGGCCGAACCCTTCGGCAGCGATACCGTGATGACTATCCATGCCGGTGTCGTGGGCATGGTCATAAACACCATCGGCTATTCCACGCACATCACTGTTCGGGAGAAGGGTATAGATGCCATAGAGAAGATGATGAAGGTGATCGACGCTGTGGACAAGGTGGAACTGAGGCACACGCCCAGGGAGGACCTGCCGGGCCTGCCCCGGATAAACTGCGGGGCTATCATAGGGGGCAAGGGTCGGGACCACGATCTGAAGGGCCCCAACTTCGTCAGCGATTTCTGCACTACCATCTGGGATGTGCGCATCCTGCCGGGCCAGACGTCGAAAACCGTGGAGGAGGACGTGAGGAAGGTGTTGGAGGGGCTGAGCAGGGAGGACCCCGACCTCAGGTGGGAGCTGGAGATCCCGCCTCCCGCCAAGTACAAGGGAATGACCGTCATCATGGAGCCGGTGGACATCCCCAAGGACGAGTATATCGTCAGGTCCGTGGCCCGGAGCTTCGAGGAACACATGGGGAGGCCG
>JADFJI010000394.1 GCA_022566235.1 Chloroflexota bacterium | reverse complement strand
CTCCTGGCTGCTGGACCTCGCCGCGGCGGCCCTGGTGGAGGACCCGGGCCTGGAGAGCCTTCAGGCATATGTGGAGGATTCCGGCGAGGGCCGGTGGACGGTGCAGGAGTCGATCGAGCTTTCGGTTCCCATACCAGTGATAGCCCTGGCCCTTCAGGCCCGCTTCCGCTCCCGGCAGGAGCAACCCCTGGGCGCCAAACTCCTGGCGGCGATGCGTAATCAGTTCGGGGGCCATTCGGTGAGAAAGGCCTAGAGATGACCGATGCTATCACAACCATTGTCATCTTCGGAGCCACGGGGGACCTGGCCCAGCGGAAGCTGGTGCCGGCGCTGTTCAACCTGCGGTGCAAGGGAAGGTTGCCCCGGGGGCTGCGCATAGTCGGCTACGCCCGTTCATCCCTAACGGATGATCAGTACCGAAAACTGATGTGGAATGGCGCCCGCGAGCTGGGTCAACTGGAGACCCGAGCCGAAGAATGGGAGGCATTTGCCCGCGATCTTTTCTACGTCTGCGGCGATCTCACCGTGCCCGGGGACTTCATGCGTCTGCGGCAACGGATATCTGAGGTCAGTGAGGGAGCGGAGCCGTCCAATGTCCTGATCTATCTGTCCGTTGCTCCCTCGTTGTATGAGGCGGCCATCAAGGGCATCCAGGCCTCGGGCCTGGCCGAGGAAGATACCGGTTGGCGTCGGGTCATAATTGAGAAGCCCTTCGGCAGGGACCTGGTTTCGGCCAAGGCGTTGAACAAGGTGGTGCATCAGGTAGTAGAGGAGCGACAGGTGTACCGCATCGACCATTATCTCGGCAAGGAGACGGTGCAGAACCTCCTGGTGTTTCGCTTCGCTAACGCTATCTTCGAGCCCCTGTGGAACCGCAACTACATCGACAACGTGCAGATCACGGTTGCGGAGAAGGTGTCGGTGGGAGACCGCGGGAGCTACTATGACGGCTCGGGCGTGATAAGGGACATGGTACAGAACCATCTGCTCCAGCTTCTCACAATGGTGGCTATGGAGCCACCCAGCGCCATAGACGCCGAGTCCCTTCGCAACAAGAAGGTCGAGATGCTGAAGGCGATCCGACGGTGGACTCCGGATGATGCCGCGGAGAACACGGTGCGAGGTCAATACCGAGGTTACCTCGAGGAGAAAGGCGTAGGGCCAGGGTCTACCACGGCCACCTATGCCGCCCTCCGGCTCTACATCGACAACTGGCGCTGGCAGGGCGTCCCCTTCTATCTGCGCTCTGGGAAGGCGATGACGGAGAAGGTGTCGGAGATCGCCATCCAGTTCCGGTGCCCACCCCACATGATGTTTGCCCCGGGCCCCGGCGTTAAGCTCACTCCTAACGTGCTGGGCCTCTGTATCCAGCCGGATGAGGGAATCCACCTGAGATTCGAGGTAAAGGTGCCTGACCAGGGAATGGCCATGAGGTCGGAAAACATGGAGTTTCACTACGGCTCCGCTTTTCGGGACCAGGCGATACCGGAGGCATATGAGCGCCTGCTCCAGGATGCACTGGATGGAGACGCTTCCCTATTCATACGCAGCGACCATATCGAAGAGGCCTGGAGGGTGGTCGATCCCCTGCTGGCCGCATGGGAGGGGGGCGACTCGTCTCCCCCTCACCTTTACGACCCGGGGTCATGGGGCCCCGATGCCGCAGACGACCTTCTTGCCAGGGACGGGCGTTCCTGGATCAGGGGGTGCGGCGTCCACGACGACACCGATGGCTAACCTGCACGTGCTGAACGACCCGAAGGATGTTGCGCACGCTGCTGCAGACTTCGTCGTGGCCCTGTCGGAAAAAGAGACTCGTGCCTCGGGGCGGTTCACCGTGGCCCTGGCAGGGGGCTCGACGCCACGAATGCTCTACGAGCTGCTGGCGAAGGCACCCTACGCCGACCGGATAGCCTGGGATGGGTGGCAGGTGTTCTGGGGCGACGAGAGGCCCGTCCCCCCGGACCATCGGGACAGCAACTACCGCATGGTCAGGGAGTCGCTGTTGGACCAGGCGCCGGTTCCGGCCCATCAGGTCCACCGGATCAGGGGCGAGGCTCCGTCCCAGGTCGCGGCAAAAGAGTATGAAGACGAGCT
>JADFJI010000393.1 GCA_022566235.1 Chloroflexota bacterium | reverse complement strand
GGGGGGGGGGGGGGGGGGTAGCGCCGCCGCGACCCCGTTGAAGGCGAGGCCCAGCATCGCGCCGATGACGGCGCCCGAGAGGACCCCGGCCACAATGCCCAGGACAAGCCCTACTATCAGCCCAAGGGCGCCTCGATAGACCCCCCTGACCCCAGGATGCCCCGTCCTATCGCCCAACACCTGCCAGCCCATTACAGTTCTTCCTACTAGCCCTTTGAACCCTCTGAAGGCGCACAAATATGGAGGCTATCATACCTTCATGCCTCATTGACTACAAATGCTCATCGGCCTGGCGCGCGAACCGCCGGTTGGGCTCCCCGCATTATTAGAGTGGCGCTGGCCCGGAAGGGTTCCACACGTTTAATGGCTGAAGGGAGAAATTAGTAGACATAACGATGGTTACTGAAATTAGCACAGAACACCCTCGGCCCTGACGACGAAGATACGTTCCTCTGATACTAACGTTAATACTCTTGGAGAGGTATCGTCGATGAGCAAATACGGGCCCGTTTACGACGTCGGCACAGGCTGCGCTACATGCGATTTCTACTGCTAGCACTGGTCATTGTTCTGGTCTCGGTGGGCGTGGCCTGCGGCGGGGGCCAGGGGCCTGAGCAGACAGCTGAGGCCACGGGGCCTCAGCCAACCCTGCCGTCGACACCTACCCCTACGGTGCCTTCGACGGGTAGCCCCGAAGCCGTTGAGACGGAAGCGACTGACGAAGGGGGCCTTTCCCAGGATGAGATAGAGGCCCTGATGTACAGGATGATCAGCGATCGTAAGGAGTTTAGTGACACCTCAGAGCGACTGCTAGTCCTGGGTGCGATAGAAGCCTCCAATGACCTGTCATTTGCGCCAGTGCTCGTGGAGCTTATACAGGTCCCCCTTACCCGCGATGAGCTGCTGTTTAACGATTCCGTGGTGATTCCTGTCCTGGAGAAGATCACCGGCCAGAGCTTCGGGTACGATGGCAAGGCCTGGGTGGAGTGGCTGGTGGGACAGCCTGACATCATGCTGCCCGATGCCTACCTCCAGTGGAAGGTCGATATCCTATCTCAGGTGGACTTCCGATTCAGGGATTACTTTGTGGATAAGGAGACCGGCCAGCTGTACCCCAGGGAAAAGATCAAGCTGGAGCTGCCCCTGGTGGTGTGGGGAGGGGTGTCGCAGGACGACGGCTCGGGCCTGAGCATCCCGGCCCTGGTCAATGCCCCGATGACAGATGCGGTTGAGGCGAGGTACATAAAAGACAGTGACCGGGTCTTCGGCGTCTCCATCAACGGGGATAGCCGGGCCTACCCCCTCATGATTATGAACTGGCATGAGCTGGCCAACGATGTCGTAGGCGGTGTGCCGGTGGCCCTGGCATATTGCACTCTGTGCGGCTCCGGCATCCTCTTCGACTCCACCGTAGACGGAACGACCTACATCTTTCGCACCTCGGGGCTGCTCTACAAGAGCAATAAACTTATGTACGACCTGGACACAAGTACTCTATGGAATCAGTTCACCGGAGAGCCGGCCATAGGAGAGCTTGCCGATAGCGGCATTACGCTGAAAGCCCTTCCCATCACCCTGACGACCTGGGGTGACTGGCTTGACGGCCACCCCGAAACCAAGGTCCTGAGCATCAGCACCGGATACTTCAGGAGCTACGTCTCGGAAGGGACCCAGGGCGCAGCGTATAACGATTACTTCTCCGACCCGGAGCTCTGGTTTCCGCTATCTGATCAGGACGACCGCCTTGGGCCAAAGACGGTGGTCTTCGGTCTGGCAATCGAAGGAGACGCCAGGGCCTATCCCACCGAAAGGATGAAGCTGGCCCCGGTGGTGAACGAAATCGTTGGGGGTACAGCCGTAGTCCTCATTACGAATCCCACCACGGGAGCGGTGAGGGCCTATGAACGGAAGGGCCTGAGCTTCCTCGAGGTGGTGAGAGGGGAGGGGGAGGAGCTGCTCACGGACGATGCCGGCGGGGAATGGAGGATAGAGGAATCGGCCATAGTCAGCACTGGGGGCTCGGGCCTGCGTTTGGACAGGATCGCCGGACGCACTGCCTTCTGGTTCGCCTGGCGCAGCTTCCACCCCGAGACGCTGATCTACGGC
>JADFJI010000392.1 GCA_022566235.1 Chloroflexota bacterium | reverse complement strand
ATCGGCGAGGAGGCGATAGCCACGGGGGTCATGTCAGTCCTTGGCCCCGACGACTATGTCGTCAGCCACTACCGGGAGCATGGCCACGCCCTGGCCCGGGGCATGGACCCGAGGAAGATCATGGCCGAGCTGTTCGGCCGGGCCACGGGCACCAGCAAGGGCAAGGGTGGTTCCATGCACCTGTTCGATGCCTCGCGAGGGTTCCTGGGAGGCTACGCCATCGTTGGGGCCATGATGCCCATCGCCGTGGGCCTGGGCCTCGCCTCAAAGCAACAGCGGAACGACCGGGTGACGGTCTGCTTCTTCGGCGACGGTGCGGTCAGCGAGGGGGAGTTCCACGAGTCCTTGAACCTGGCGGCCCTTTGGAAGTTGCCAGTGGTGTTCATCTGTGAGAACAACGGCTACGGCATGGGGTCTCCCGTTACCGAGACCTTTGCCGGAAGGGACATCTCCCGCCTGGCCGAGGCCTATGACATGCCCTGCTGCGGCAAGATCGACGGCATGGACGTTTTCGACGTGATCCAGGCCACCCAGACCGCGGTGGAGAGGGCTCGCAAGGGCCAGGGGCCCACCTTCATAGAGGCCATGACCTACCGGTTCCGGGGTCACTCTATGGCCGACCCCATGGAGTACCGAAAGAAGACGGAGGAACAGGAGTGGCGTCAGAAGGAGCCCATCCTGTGCATGCGCCGGCAGATGGAGGAACTCGACATTCTAACCTCGGAAGAGCTGCAGGCGATGGAGCGAGAGATCGACGAGATAATAGAGGACGCCGTCCGCTTCGCCGATGAGAGCCCCGTGCTTCCCACGGAAGCCATCTACGACGACGTCTACGCAGACGAGGCATGAACCGATGCCAGAGATAACATATCGAAAGGCCATCAGCCAGGCCCTGAGAGAGATCCTGCAAAGTGACCCCAGGGCCTTCATGATAGGCGAGGATATCGGCGGATACCAGGGGGCCTACGCCGTCACCCGGGGCTTCCTTAAAGAGTTCGGCCCAGAGAGGATCAAGGACACCCCCATCGCCGAATCAGTCATCGTGGGCGCGGGGATAGGGGCGGCGATGGCAGGCTCAAGACCCATCATCGAGATCATGACCATCAATTTCAGTCTCCTGGCCATGGACCAGATCATCAACTGCGCGGCCAAACTCCACTATATGTCGGGGGGCCAGGTTACGGTGCCCCTGGTGATCAGGACGGTGAGCGGGGGAGGGACCCAGCTAGCGGCGTCCCACTCTCAGAGCCTGGAAGGCTGGTTTGCCCACGTGCCGGGCCTAAAGGTGGTGGCCCCCTCTACGCCCTACGATGCCAAGGGGCTCCTCAGGGCCGCCTACCAGGACCCCAACCCGGTCATGTACGTGGAGCACTCACTCCTCTACGGCATGAAGGGCGATATTCCCGATGAGGAATACAGCATCCCTCTGGGCGTGGCCGACGTCAAGCGAGAGGGGAGCGACGTGACCATAATAAGCTACTCCCGTATGGCCCAGGTTGCATTGAAGGCGGCGGTGAGGCTGGAGGAAGAGGGTATCGACGCCGAAGTGGTGGACCTTCGCAGCCTGCGGCCGATGGACACGGAAACCATAATCAACTCGGTGAAGAAGACCAGCAGGGCAGTGGTGGTGGAGGAGGGGTGGAAGGCCATGGGCATCGGGGCGGAGGTATCGGCGCGGATCATGGAGAACGCTCTGGAATACCTGGACGCCCCCGTTCAGAGGGTCGCCAGTGCTGATATTCCCATGCCCTACTCCCGGCCCCTGGAGTTGGCGACCCTGCCCAACGAAGATCGGATAATCGAGGCGGTCCACCGCCTCTTCTAAGTTTAGTATCGCGAGTAGGGCCTCCGTTATATTAAAATCACAATTCGCTGATTAGGCTCACAATTCGTTGATCAGGAACGAGTCGTTGTGCACGGTAGGGGGTGTACACAATCAGGTCTGACTTCACCTCTTCTCCTCCTGTGAGCATATCGAGCGTACAAGCGAGTAGTGTTTAGTCACGTTGTTAACAAAACAAAATGCTGTACAAAGTTCCCCACTCGTCCTTCGACAGGCTCAGGATGAGCGGGGATTCCCATCCGCTCGTGGTGAGGTTGCCTGTCCTGAGACTGTACTGAGC
>JADFJI010000391.1 GCA_022566235.1 Chloroflexota bacterium | reverse complement strand
AGCATATACTTCATGGGTCGCCGTGGGTCAAGAAGCAGGAAGCCTGGGGTCTCGATATGTTCCTGGGCCCAGGAAGCGCTTACCAGGGTGGCCATAGGTCTCTGACCCCGATTCGGGGGAGATTGTGGTCAAACCATCTCAAATTCGGGGGTTATCTCGGTTATTCTGGCAACGGTCTGGGTAACGGGAGAGCCATCTATGGCCAGCTTCCATATCTTCCGAAGGGTGGCCTCATCAGCATCTGCGCTGACGAATACCTTGGCCTTGATGCCGCCGTAGCCGGGATTACCGTCCTCAGAGAGGCCGGCCCACTTCAGGATGTTCTCGAAATGCCCCTCCAGGGTTATCTCAAGGTCATTGATCTTGATCCCTTGCCTGGTGGCGTTGAGGACGAAGCCCACCATCATGCAGCCCCCCAGTGCGGAGAGGATATGCTCGTGGGCGCTGGCGGCAGTGTCGGTGGCGTCCAGGCCCTCGGGCTCGTCCAGGTCTATGATGTGGGTCCTGGTGTAGGCCCGGGCCTTGAATCCGCCCTGCCACTTGACCCGGGACCGCCACGGCCCGCTTATCTCCTTGAGCACCTCAGGCTTCTCCAACGATTTGAGGATCGCCTCCAGCTTCTCGGGGTGCAGACCATTCAGCTCTTTGGGTTGCTCCTCGGCCATCTCTTCCTCCTCCTATTTCTACTACTATCCGTATTCTTTCCTAAGGATTTCAGCAGCCTTCGCCACGGACTTCAGCTTCAGATACGCCGTCTCCGGCGTATTCATAGGCCTTTCTGCGAAGGTGCCGAATCCGCAGTCGGGATTGAGATACACCTGCTCTGGCTCGAAGTAGTTCAGGGCCTCCTTGACCCGTTCGACGATCTCCTCCGGGGCCTCCACCTGGTCTGTGCGAGGGTTAACCACCCCGAGGCCTATCTCCTTCTCGTTCTTGTACTCCTTGAAGACCTCCATCTCACCGGCCCTGGGGGTGGCGAACTCCAGGACCAGCTGGTCCACCTCCATCTCCATCAGGTAAGGGAGGATGGGGCCATAGTTCCCCTTGAGCAGGACTTCTTCCTTGCGGCTCCAGTTGCCCCGGCAGACGTGAACGCCGAACTTGACCCCATCGATGCCGTGTACGGTCTGGTTCATCAGATCGACGGCCATCTCCAGCTCCTCCGTAGGGTCCCTGCGAGTGCCCAGGGCGGCGCACATGAAGGTCTCGGTTGCTTCATCGCCGTAGACCACCTGGGTGAGGGTGGGCTCATCGAACTGTATGAAGTCTACGCCCCTCTCCTTGAGGGTCAGGACCTCCTGCCTTAGCACCTTGACCACGTCTTTGGCCAGGTCGTCCACGGAGGGATAGGCAGAGGCGGACAGCCCCTCGAACCAGCTGGACTTGGTGAGAAGATAAGGCCCGGGAAGGGGGACCTTGGTCTGCCTGGTGGTATGCTCCAGCAGAAAATCGGCCTCGTCCAGGGCTAGGGGGCCACGTTGGGAGATCTTCTCGATGGCGATGGGGCTCTTGATGGCGAAGGCGGGCACGTCCAGTGCCCTGAGTACCTCCTCGAAACTGGCCCGGTCCTTGACATAGTCCAGCAGGTCCGAGAGCTTCATCAGCTTCATGCCGGAGATCTTATCGACGACGAAGGAGTAGAAGTTGTCCCTCCGCTGCTCGCCGTCCGTCACGATGTCCACCCCGGCGTCTTCCTGGTACTTGATGGCGGTCAGGGCGGCTTCGTCGGCTATCTTGGCGAACTCTTCCTGGGAGAGCTCCCCAGCCTGTCGCTTGCGCAGGGCCTGGACCAGCCAGGGAGGCCTCGACCAGCTGCCGACGACGCTTACAGGGAACAGTTTAGTATCCTTCATGGGAGTCTAGGCCTTTCTCTGTTTTTTTGAGTAACCTTCAACTTCGGGCCCAGCGCAGCCCATCTCGCCAGGAGTAGTATACCTCTCCTGGTAGGGCTTGTTGGGGTGCTGCGCCGCCCAGGCTTGCTTGCGAATGAGGTGACTCACGGGGTCAACGGCTGCGGCCTTCTTCCCACGGCCCGTTCCCCGAACTCTCGGCGTTTCAGGGCTGTGCCGCTCCAGAATTATCCCACGGCATCCCTGTGGCCCGGCTCATTCACCTCTTCGACCTCT
>JADFJI010000039.1 GCA_022566235.1 Chloroflexota bacterium | reverse complement strand
TCCATAACCCCGAAGACCAAACTGATCATCCTCAACTCCCCCCACAACCCCACGGGCGGCATGCTCGACCGAAAGGAGCTGGAGGCCATCGCCGACATGGCCAAGGAACACGACCTCCTGGTCCTCAGCGACGAGATCTACCGGGACATCGTCTACGATAGCTCCCACTTCAGCATCGCCAGTCTCCCCGATATGCTGGAGCGCACCATCATCCTGGACGGCTTCTCCAAGACCTACGCCATGACCGGGTGGCGCCTGGGCTACGGCATCTTCCCTCCGGAGCTGGTCCCCCACATCTCCCGCCTGTTGGTCAACAGCGTCTCCTGCACGGCCGCCTTCGTGCAGAAGGGGGGGCTCGCGGCGATAGAAGGCCCGAAGGCTGAGTCGAAACATATGGTGGAGGAGTTCAGAAAGCGCCGGGACGTGACCTGCAAGGCCCTCAACGAGATAGATGGCATCCGGTGCTACAAGGCCGCGGGAGCCTTCTATCTCTTCCCCAACATCTCCGACCTGGGTATGAGCGCTCAGGAGTTCGGGGACCGGCTGCTATACGAGGCCGGGGTAGCGATCCTGCCCGGCGTATCCTTCGGCCAGTACGGCGAGGGTTACGCCCGGATCTCCTTCGCCACCTCCATGGAGAACCTGGTTAAGGGCGTGGCCGGGATCAAAGAGTTCGTCTCCAAACTCTAACAATCCGGGGGCCGTTAATCCAGGTCCAGGGTTATCCGCAACGCCTGGTCGACCCGGGCCATGGTTCCTGGACCAATCGTTCCACGAAACCGCACCAGCCGTAGTTTATCGATAGCTCTGACCTGCTCACAAAGGGCTATCGACTCATCCGTCAACCCACCTTCAGTCTTCGATATGCGCACATGGCTCGGATAGAGCCTTCGCTTACGAAGAGCACGGGTCAGAGGAACTATTACCATTACAGGACTGTTTAAGTTGATGGCGTTACGACTTACGATCAGAACCGGACGGTTGCCCGCCTGTTCAGACCCTTCGGTAGGACTAAGGCCCGCATCGTAGACCTCAGCCCGCCTCATCTGCCCTTTTCGATATGATCTGAGGCCTCTAAATCGCTATCCGCAAACTCTGCTAGAATTTGGCGGGCCTCTTTCTGGTAATCGGCATCTTTCGACATACCCTGGAAGGCGGCGTCTATTCTCTCCCCCTCCCACCGACTCAATAGCTCTTCTAGGGCCTCAGTAACAATCTGGTTGCGGCTCTTGGCCCTTCCTTCCCGTACTGCTTCATCCGCCAATCGTAGAAGGTGTGCCGAAATGGCAACGGTAGTTCGGGTGCGCTCTTGCCTCACAAATCCACTCCATACCTCTCTTAGTAAGTCTATTATGATGACTATTATAGCATCTATAGTGATAGCAAAACAGATGATAACAGTTGTGTAACTAGTGCTCGGTCCCGAAAATATTGTGTCATTCTGAGCTCCGACGTGTCCCGATACTCGGGACTGTCGGTGCGAAGAATCTAGACCCTTCGTCCCGACAGGTCGGGACTCAAGGGTGACAAAAAGGAACGTTATTTATCGGACTGACCACTAGATTCTTTAGGGCCTAATCTGTCTCCGCTTAAATTGTGGACGATTTGAAGTGGGGCACGATCTCCTGGGCGGCCCGCTGGTACTGCTCCACCAACTCCTCCGGAGGGCATCCAGCGTCCAACACGATGTGGGTCACGCCGATATTTACGTACTCTTCTATCACCTGGATGCACTCCTGAGGTGTCCCCAGGGCCGTGGACCTGCCGAACTCCACCTCCGTATCCCTACCCAGTCGCCTGCCGAGCTCTTTAGTGGCTTTTTGCCGGGCCTTTTCCCTGTCCTGGTCCATGCACAGCCACAGGAATAGAGCCCACTCGATGGTCGAGGGGTCTCGCCCGATGGCTTCGGCTTGCCTGCTTATCCTCTCCATAGCCTCCTTGTAGGCCTCGACCGTGGCCTCTGCCGGGACGAAGGCGTCGGCGTAGCGAGCGGTCCGCCGTATCGCGCCCTCGGCCCACTGGCCCCTCCACAGGGCCCCCACCCAGATGGGAATATGGGGCTTCTGTATCGATGGTGGCCCCAGGCTCACGTCCCGGAACTGGTGGAACCGGCCCTGGTGGGTGACATGAGTCTCGGTGAAGACGCGAGTTAATATCTCCAGCCGTTCGTCGGAGATGCGCCCTCGCTCTCGAATATCCAGGCCCAGGACATCGAACTCTATCGGGTCAGCCCCGATGCCGACCCCCAGCAGCAGTCTTCCTCCCGAAAGCACGTCCACCGAAAGGGCGGTCTTGGCCAGTAGCAGAGGGTGCTTGTAGGGAAGGACCAGGACGGCGGTGCCTAGCTGGATACGGCTGGTCTTCTGGGACACTGCGCTGAGTATAGTCAAGGCATCTAGCCGGGGCTTCAGCACATAGTCGGGGACCCAGAATGAATCGTATCCCCAGGCCTCGCATTTCTCGGCCAGCTCCACGGGACCCATCAGGTCTTCGATGGCCGTATAGATGGGCCCAAATTTTATGTCCGCCATCCTATTTCTCCCTTATTGCTTGACTGATCGTATTTCAAGGTTTCGGACTTCAGCCTGCGCCACTGCGGAAGCTGGGCAAGACATCTCTGGCGATCCACTCGTATTGGCCGAACATTTCGGAGCCCGGGCTGGCGCTGTCGAGTATGAAGTGGGTCACACCTATATCAGCGAACTCCTGGATAACCTGAATACAATGCTGGGGCGTGCCCAGGGCCGCAGAATGGCCCAACTCTGCAGCCCCCTGGTCCAAGCGACGAGACTGGAGCTCCTCGTTGACCTTCCGCTGGGCTTCCTCCGGGTTGTCCTCCAGTCGGACCCACAGGAAGATGCCCCACTCGATGGAGGACGGGTCCCTCCCATATTCTTCCGCTTGGCGTTTTATCCTCTCCTGTGCCTCTTTATAGGCCTGGACCGGGGCGTCGACGACCATGAAGGCGTCGGCAAAGCGGGCTGTCCTCCTGATGACTCCCTCCGCTATCTTCCCCTTCCATACCCCACCGATCCAGATCGGAATATGGGGCTTCTGGACGGGGGCCAGGCCCAGGGTCACGTCTTCGAACTGGTGGTAGCGACCCCGGTGGGTCACGTTGGTCTCGCTGAGGAGCCTCTTAATTATCTCGATGCGCTCGTCTGACATCTTAGCCCTCTGGCGAAGGTCCTGGCCCATCACCTCAAATTCACGGGGATCGGCCCCTATCCCGAGCCCTAGCATTAGCCGGCCGTTTGATAGCCTGTCGACGGCCACGGCGCTCTTGGCCAGCTGGATGGGATGCCTGAATGGAAGGACGATGACAGCGGTGCCCAGCCTGATTGTGCTGGTCGCCTGGGCCGCGGCGGCGAGGGCCGCCATCGCCTCCAACCGGGGCTTTAGCACGAAGTCGGGCACCCAGAAAGAATCGTAGCCCCAGTCTTCACACTGTTTGGCCATCTCCCCCGGCCCGATGATGTCCTCCAGGGCGGAATAGATGATCCCGAATTTCAAGCCTGCCATGGCCTGCTCCTTACCTGCTTAAATGCCGTAGACTATCCCCCCGCGGACGGTAGCCGTTCTAGCTTCCGCTACCTGAACTCAGGCATAACCTCCCGGGAGAAGCTCTCCAGGGATTCAAGGGAATACGGCGTGTGTAGGTTGAGTATTATGTGATCGACCCCGATGTCCACCCGCTGCCGTACCCACTCCCTCATATCATCCATATCGCCCACCATACCCTCGGCCTGCCCCCTCTTCAATATATCGGGGGCGGTGACGGCCAGATGCTCCAGATACCGGTCCCAGGCCTCTCGCTTTTCCTGGGGAACAAACATTACCAGGACCGTCTTTTCGATCTCTCCAGGGTCACGCCCCACGTCCCGACAGTGCTGCTCTAGGACCCGGAACTTGCGGGCGACGACCTCGGGGCTGCCGTATACGTTCATCGCGTCGGCATATTTTGCAGCGGCCCTGAGGGTGCGTTTCTCACCACCCCCTGCTATCAGGATCGGTGGGTGGGGCTTCTGGATCGGTTTGGGATTGAAGGGAGCGTTGTCCAGCGAGTAATAATGCCCCTGGAATGTGACCGGCTCCTGGGACTCCCACAACAGCTTGATGAGGTGGACCGCTTCCTCCATCCTCCCGATGCGTTCACCAACAGGCTGAAATGGTATGCCGTAGGAGAGGTGCTCCTGCTCCGCCCACCCCGCACCTATGCCGAAGGTGAGCCGCCCACCGCTAATGATGTCGACGGTAGTAGCTATCTTGGCCAGGACCACGGGATGCCGGTAGGTGTTGCTGGAGACCAGGCACCCGATGCGAATGTCCCTGGTTACGGCTGCCATGGACGAGAGGAGGCTCCAACCCTCTAAAACGGGCCCATCGTTCCAATCAGACCCTGCGGGGGTGAGGAGATCGGGTGCCCAGAGGGAATCGAAGCCCAGCTCTTCCACAGTGTGACAGGCCTGCCGGAAATCGGGCCAGTCAACCCATGCCGGGCTCACCATGCAACCGAATTTGATGGCGCGCTTGGATGACACGATATCAGTAAGCAGCTTCTGGAGGCGCAGCAATCATTTGATTATGAACTCTCTTGGAAAGTTGGTCAGCGGCTCGGCCCCGGATTCGGTGACCAGCACCGTCTCGCTGAAACCGGGCCCTGCCACGTCGGGGATAAACAGTGCGGGGGTGAGATGGAAGGTCATACCGGCCTCCAGGGGACGGGGATCGTTGGGCTTGATGTCCATGATCTGCCCCTCGCCCCAGCCGGGCGGGAAACCTATGCCGATGGAATAGCCGGTCCGGTGGTTGAACAGCTCCCCGTAACCGGCCCTGGTTATCGCCGTGCGACAGGCGTCGTCGACCTCTCCAGAGGTTGCACCTGGTTTCATCGCCTCGATGGCTGCGGTGACCCCTGCAATAGAGGCCTCGGCCACTCGTTTCACCTCATCGTCCGGCTGGCCCAGGTTGATGGTACGCATCAGGGCCGTGCTGTACCGTTTGACGTTGGCCGATATCTCGAAGAATACGGGGTCTCCCTCCTCCAGCATGACGTTGGAGAAAGTGGCATGGCCCCGAGCGCTGCGGGCCCCCGATGCCACGTACGGCTGTCCGGCAAAGTAGAGGCTGCCGCTGCTGTACAGCACTTTGGTCAACTCTCCTGCCACCTCATTGTCGGTGACCCCGGGCCTCGATGCATCGATACCGGCCTTCATCCCTTTTTCGACTATCCTGGCCGCCTCTCTCATGCACTCGATTTCCAGCGGAGATTTTATCACCCTGCTGGCCTCGATCAGGTCCGCACCGTCGCCGATCCTCGCATTCGGCAGCAGGGATACCGTCTTTTCGTAGTCCTTCAATTGAAGGAACCAGCTAGTGGATTCGAACCCCAGTCTCTTATCGCTCAGCCCGTACTCTGCCAGGGTCTTGCAGGTCGATTCCACCGGGTCCTCGGTGTCCTGGAAGGTACTGTAACGGTTTATACAGGTGCCGTGAATGACGTTCTCCTCTTCCAGCTCTCGGGTGACCATGATCGGGTCCTGGTCTGCTGGAACTATGAGGCACTGGTAAACGTAATAGCCCGTCGTGTGGTAGCCCGTCAGATAGTAGATGTTCTCCGGGGTGTAGCAGAGAAGGAGATCCAGGTCTCGGTCCTTCAAGCGTCGCTGCACGCCTATCAGACGTTTCTGAAACTCTTCTATTGGAAAGGGAAGTCCTACGGGGGTTGCCATCTCATTCCTCCAGTGCTTACCGGCCCTATTCCACCGCTTACTTGAACTTGGGCATAACTTTCCGGGCGAACTTCCTCAGGGAATCGAAAGGGTATGGAGACCTGAGGGTGAATATCACGTGCTGCGCCCCCACCTCCACCTGGCCCCTCACCCACTCCTCGATGACATCCATATCCCCCACGACGGCCGAAGCCTTCCTCGCCTCAGTCGCGTCCGGCATGATGACAGCCAGACGCTTCATGTATTCATCCCACTCGTCGATCTTCTCGGGGGGTATGAAGGCGGCGCTGACCGTCTTCTCAATCTCGGTCGGGTCCCTTCCGATCGCCTTGCAATGCTCCTCCAGCACCCGGAACTTGTGGGCTGTCATTTCCGGGGTGCCGGAGACGTTCATAGCGTCGGCCCATCTCGCCACCACCCTCAGGGTGCGTTTCTCTCCCCCGCCGGCAATCAAGATAGGCGGATGGGGTTTCTGGATGGGCTTGGGGTCGAAGGGGGCATCCTCCAGGGAGTAGTAGCTACCCTGGTAGCTGACAGGCCCATCCGATTCCCAGAGGAGCTTGATCATCTCTACCGCTTCGGCCAACCGGTCGATCCGTTCTCTGACGGTGTAGAAGGGGAAATTGTAAGCGGTGTGCTCCTGCTCGAACCATGCCGCCCCGATGCCGAAGATGAGGCGACCGCCGCTCATAATGTCGACGGTGGTTGCCGATTTCGCCAGCAAGACGGGGTTCCTGTAGGTGTTGCCCGCAACCATGCACCCGATGCGAATGTCCTTGGTCATAACGGAAAGGGCGCCAAGCAGGGCCGTGCTCTCCAGGCACGGCCCCTGGTTCAGACCCGGGTCGGAGGGGATCAGGTGATCGTGGCACCACAGGGAGTCGAATCCCAACTCCTGGATCAGCGTGGCAGCCTCCTGGAGTTCGGGCCAGGTGACCCGTTCCTGGCCGATGGATACCCCGAACTTTATCGGCACTCTGGGTGCGGCCATTTCAGCTCCTTGGTTGCCGCCCGTGGCGGATGTTGACTCTGCTGTTCCCCGGATCGAGCCCGTTCTTTTGGGGTGGAGTCCCGCTGGCGCGGCTCCACGCGCTTG
This sequence comes from Chloroflexota bacterium, assembly GCA_022566235.1. Classification (GTDB taxonomy): domain Bacteria; phylum Chloroflexota; class Dehalococcoidia; order Plut-88900; family Plut-88900; genus JACZVB01. The sequence goes on along the minus strand of JADFJI010000039.1, from coordinate 3,844 downwards.
TTATACGATTATCAGTTCCCTGGGGTATGCACATTGGAATGGTAAATTCACGGATAGGGCCACGAGTTTTCTCCATCGCTCGGTCCGATCCGGCCCTGGAGTCGACTAGGAACGGGCACGGGACTCAAAGGCGGCGGGTTAGGGGGATTATATCCGCCAGGGACGGGGGCATCAAGGCGGTGTTGGGATGAGATGGCGGATGCTGATTGACACCTTGAAAATCAGTGTTGTACATTCGGGAGGAGGGCTGGCCAATGCGGGAGATCAACTAGCAAATGAAGGAGGACGAGATTGGACCTGAGGCAGTACATCGCAGAAGTGCCCGACTTCCCCGAGCCGGGCATCCTGTACCGAGATATCACTCCCCTGTTGCAGAATCCCGCTGCTTTCGAGTGTGCCATCGACCAGTTCGATCGGGAGTGTCGTGGTAAGGATATCGATGTGATCGCCGCGATCGATGCCCGGGGCTTTCTCTTCGCCGCACCCCTGGCCCTCAGGCTCGGGGTTCCCCTGGTGCCGGCAAGAAAGGGAGGTAAGCTACCCAGGCCCGCGGTGAAGGTCGAGTACGCTCTCGAATACGGGACCAGCGTCGTCGAGATGCACCGGGACGCCGTCGTGCAGGGACAGAGAGTCATGATCATAGACGATCTCCTGGCCACCGGAGGGACCGCGGCCGCAGCGGTCGAACTGATCGAGAAACTGGGGGGCGTGGTGGTCGGCCTCTGCTTCCTAATCGAGTTGGAAGAGCTTGGCGGCAGGGCCAAGATAGACGGCTATCCCATCACCTCCCTAATCAAGTTCTAGCCCGGGACCCTTGCCGTGGGGCGGCCGTAGTGATCTAGTAGACAGCACTGATAATGAGAGGGTTTAAGGATAGGAGATTGAAGTCAGGCAACATCCAGGCGGTGACCTTCGACCTGTGGAACACCCTGATCGTCGATAGCGGCGGGGGCGGCAGGTCCAGGGCCGATCGGAGAATAGAGGCCACAGTGGTTGCCCTCAAGGATTGTGGGCGAGACTACCCCGTAGAGCGGGTGGAGGAGGCGTACTGGGCCTCCCAGCAGAGGTTCGAGCAGGTCCGAATACGAGGCCTGGATACCCGTTTCGAAGTGCAGCTAGACTACTTTCTGGACATAATTGAGGACGGCCTGGCCCGGGCTATAGACCCAGGGCCGAAGGAGATAATCACCTCTCAACATCTGAACGCCTACTTGGAGTATCCTCCCACCCTCATGCCCGGAGCCCTGGAGGTCCTGGATACCCTTACGGGTCACGGGTACAAGATCGCTCTGATATGTAACTCTGGGACCACGCCGGGAAGCCTACAGCGCAAATGGCTGGAGGAGCAGGGTATCGCTAGCTATATGAAGGTGCTGACCTTCTCCGACGAAGAGGAGCTTGCCAAGCCGTCGGCAGAGATATTCTTTACGACGCTCAGGGCACTGGACGTCTTGCCGCATCTCTCCGTCCATATTGGAGACAGGCCCGAGACCGACATCCTGGGCGCCAAGAGAGTCGGCATGAGAGCTATTCTGATAGGCGGCGAGTCCTGTGACGGGGTCCCCGTCGAACCCGACGCCCGGGTCCAATGCCTGGCGGAGCTGCCGGCGGTGCTGGAAGAACTCCAGGGGTAGAATACCTACACCCCTGTGGCCTTTGGCTATTTTCGCCTATCGAGGCCAAACTAATGGTGAGAGCTGGTAGAACTGTCGTGCGTTGACAGCGACTCCGGTACACGGTAAACTTTTTATGCGATTGGCGACCGATTTGGGAGGGGAACAGGCAACATCGGTTCGCTGAGAGGAGGAGAGGATGTACTCGGTATCCCTACGCGAGGCGGCGCAGATACTTGATGTCTCCATGGACGAGATCCGGCGCAAGATAAAGAACGGGGAGTTGCGGGCAACACAGGTTGTAACTCCCGGAGGGCTTGGCATGGGCGTCGCATTACCGGGGGACCCCCCCGAAGGCGTGGCGCAGTCTACAGGCAACACCAGCCAGAACGCACCTGCTGTGGAACGAACGCCGGGTCTCAGTGAGCTGTTTAAGGATTCGCCTCTAATGCAGCCAGTGCAAGAGTCGCAGGCGCAAACGCAGAGGCAGGCCGCAGGCCCTGCCATCAGTACCTCACCTGCGGCACAGCCGGCTCCCAGCCCCAATATGACTGAGACAAACGGCCCCATTATACAGGCGTCAACTCAGAAGGAGCCACTTCGAGGGCAGGCCGAAGGCCCTGCCGGCGATATGCCACCTGCTGTGCAGCCGGCTCCCAGCTCCAATATGGCTGAGACAAACGGCCCCATTATACAGGCGTCTACTCAGAAGGAGCCACTTCGAGGGCAGGCCGAAGGCCCTGCCGGCAATACGCCACCTGCAGTGCAGCCGGCTCCCAGCCCCAATTCGGCTGAGACAAACGGCCCCACGATACAGGCGGCGGCTCAGGAGCAGGTGACCCCTCAAGGACTGACGGAAGGAAACTCGGGTGTAAGCTCCTTCAAGGTTGAGTCAGTAGGGAACTTGATGAATTCGCTTCGAGGGCAGGTGGAAGCCCAATTGGCAGTACGTCAGCGGGAGATTCAGGAGCTTCGAGACCTTCTTCAGCATCTACAGACCCTTACCCCTACATCAGAGGCGTCGTCTTTGCTGCCCCAAATCGAGAGTCTCCGCATCGAGACCCCTGTCGTCCCGCTTGCAAATCAAGCCCCTGTGGCGCAGGGAATGGATATTACAGGGGCGCAGCAAGAGAAACCTAGAACACCGTGGTGGAAATTTAGATTGCGCTAACGCCTACCACCTCGGCCGTTACTTCTAACATAACCCTTCGCGCTGGAGCTCCAAACCTCGCCTCTAGGACGTGAGAAGGAGCATTGCACTATCGCTTCGTCACCATCAACGCCCGGTTCCGGCATCTGGCGGTGCTAAGGACCTCCAGGGGTGGGAGTTAGATACACCGGACCCCTAATCGGGTGATATGGAATCGATGATCAACAGGGTTCGTTCAATTAGGTCCGCTCCGTCCTCGGTGGAAATCTGACTGTCTGTAATCGCCGTGACCTGGTTTATGAATGAGTTCAACTGGTTAACTGCGGCTTTCTCCCGTTCCCGATCAAGAGAAGCAGAAGCGGCGTCCAGTTTCGCTGTTAAAGACTTTTCCGCAGCTTGCGAGAGTCCATCATGGTCAGTGGCCGTCGGGCCGGTTCCATTGCCGGTCGATGAACTCTGGTTGACCTGAAGAGTGTTGAAACCCTGGATACTGGCCGCCAGGCTTTGAATCGCCTCCTTGGGAGTGAGAACGTAATAGGTGTTTGCTACAACAGTGCTGTTGCCTGCCTTGTCGATGGCAGTGACCGTGAAACCGATGCTCCCTGATGTATCAGTGGCGATTGGCTCACCAGTGCTGGCCGGCGCTGTGGTCATGCCTATACCTGCTGTCGAGTCGAACGCCGACCAGTTTGCCAGCACTTCCTGACCGATAAGGTATTCGTTCCCGTTTGCTGGAACGATGACGCCGATTTCTGGGGGTGTGGCATCTCGCCTGATGGTGACGCTTTCGGATGCGGTGCCACCTTCGGAAGTCGCCTCACAGCTAAGGGTGATGTATCCGGTATCGGCGGCCACCGCTACCGTTTCACACCCAAAGGCAGACGTGATGTCCGAATCGGGGTCGGAAACGCTCCAGGAAATTTCGACATTCGATATGTACCAACCGTTCTCGCCCAGGGTGCCATCCACCGAGGCTGAAACTATAGGGGGAGTAGTATCGGCCAGGCTTCCTGGGACGAAGCTTATCGGACCCCTGGATAAGATGGGTATAAGGTGTACGGTCTGACCCCGCAAAACACCT
>JADFJI010000390.1 GCA_022566235.1 Chloroflexota bacterium | reverse complement strand
TATTTCACCCCCCGCTTCGACCCGGACAAGAAGCCCTTCGTCATAATCATGCCTCCGCCCAACGTCACCGGCGAGCTTCACCTGGGCCACGCCCTTACCGCCGCCACCGAGGATGCCCTGGTCCGCTGGCACAGGATGCAAGGAGACCCCACCCTTTGGCTTCCTGGTTCCGATCACGCCGGCATCGCCACTCAGGTAGTTGTGGAAAAGCAACTCGCCAAGGAGGGAAAGACCAGGCACGATCTGGGGCGCGAGGCCTTCGTAGCGCGGGTTTGGGACTGGGTCCGGCAGTATGGTAGAACCATCTCCGAGCAGCACAAGAGTCTGGGCGCCTCCTGCGACTGGTCAAGGGAGCGATTCACCCTGGACGAGGGGCCCAGCCAGGCCGTTAGGACCACCTTCGTCAACCTCTACAACAAGGGCCTGGTCTACCGTGGGAATCGGATCATTAACTGGTGTCCCCGCTGTTCCACGGCCCTCTCCGACCTGGAGGTAACTCACTGGGAAGTCCAGAGTCACCTCTACTACATCCGCTACAGGCTCGCCGACGATCCTGACTCCTCTATCTCCATCGCCACCACCCGCCCCGAGACCCTACTGGGGGATACCGCCGTCGCCGTGAACCCGGATGACCCGCGGTTCCGCGACATCGTCGGCAAAGAGGTGCTCCTGCCCCGCTTGGCCCGTAGAATCCCCATAATAGAGGACTCCGTGGTAGACCCTGATTTCGGAACCGGGGCGGTCAAAGTGACCCCTGCCCACGATCCCAACGACTTCGACATCGCCCAGAGGCACAGCCTACCTTCTATCACGGTCATCGGGCCAGATGCCACGATGACAGAAGAGGCGGGACCACAGTACCAGGGCCTAGACAGGTTCCGGTGTCGAGAGGCCATCCTGGAGGACCTGAGAAAAGACGACCTGCTGGAAAAGGTGGAGCCTTACACCCACTCCATCGGGCACTGCCAGCGCTGTAACACGGTGCTCGAACCCCTGGCCAGCAAGCAGTGGTTCGTCAAGGTCGGGCCCCTGGCCCAGAGGGCCGCCGAGGCCGTCAGGACCAAACGCATAAGAATCGTTCCCCAGCGATTCACCAAGGTATATCTCAACTGGATGGACAACATCAGGGACTGGTGCATCAGCCGCCAGCTGTGGTGGGGCCACCGAATTCCGGTCTGGTATTGCGGTCCCTGCGGCCACATGACCGTCGCCCTGGATGATCCCAAGAGTTGTGAAAGCTGTGCTTCTCCCGCCATCATCCAGGACCCCGATGTCCTGGACACCTGGTTCAGCTCCGGCCTGTGGACCCACTCCACCCTGGGCTGGCCCGAGGACACCGAGGACCTGCGATACTTCTATCCCACCTCCGTCATCGAGACTGGCTATGACATCCTCTTCTTCTGGGTCGCCCGAATGGTCATGCTTGGCATGGAGAACCTGGGCGACATACCCTTCCACACCATCTACCTCCACGGCCTCATCCAGGACGAGTACGGTGAGAAGATGAGCAAGGTGAAGGGCAACGTCCTCAATCCCCTTGACGTCATCTCAGAATACGGGGCCGATGCCCTCCGCTTTTCCCTCACCGTGGGCACCGCCCCGGGCAACGATAGCCGGCTGAGCACCGCCAGGCTCCAGGCCAGCCGGAACTTCACCAACAAGCTCTGGAATGCTTCCAGATACGTCATGTCCACCATCGATGGCGACTCCGCGGCCGGGTGGCGTTCGCCCTTGACCAAGGCCAGCCCCCTGGAAGACCGCTGGATCATCAGCCGCCTTAACCGGACTATCGACGGCGTGCAGCGGGCCCTGGAAGGCTTCCGGCTGGGCGACGCCCAGGAGCAGATAGAGGACTTCCTCTGGGGCAACTACTGCGACTGGTATATAGAGATGGCCAAAGTCCGACTCCGGGGCCTGCCCGATACCCCATCCCCCATCCCGGTCCTGGCCCACGTCCTTGAGAGTACCCTTCGCCTGCTGCACCCGTTCATGCCCTTCATCACCGAGGAGCTGTGGCAGAACCTGGTCAGCCGTCTGCCCGATGACCGGGACCTGCCCGAATCGATCATGATCGCGCCCTATCCTCAGGCCGACGCTTCCCTTCACGACCCCCGGTCTGAGGAGTGGGCAAGCCTGG
>JADFJI010000038.1 GCA_022566235.1 Chloroflexota bacterium | reverse complement strand
GAGAAACTTATTAAACGGCCTGGCACGGCGACAGACCATCTTCACAAGTACTCCACCAGAATGGCAGCCAGGCCCAGAAACAGGACAAAACCAATCAAATCGGTGAAGGTGGTGACCACCACCGCAGAGGAGATCGCCGGGTCCAGACGGAGCCGCCGCAGGAGAAGGGGTACCCCCGCCCCCGCCAGCCCTGCCACCAGCATGTTGCCTAGCATAGCGAGACCCAGGGCCAGGGACAGGGTGGTGTCCCGCTTCCAACCGTAGGCTATGAGCCCGAGGATTACACCCAAACAGATGCCATGGACCAATCCCAGGGACATCTCTCTGAGGACGAGTCTCAGGGTCCGCCGCCCCGAGATCTCCCCCAGGGCCATGCTCCGCACCACCAGGGTCAGGGTCTGGGTGCTCCCTATGCCCCCCTGGGCCGCGACTATCGGCAGGAACAACGCCAGGCTGATCATCTGGGTGATGGTGGATTCAAAGAGGCTGATCACCAGCACAGCCAGAAATACTGTGCCGAGATTCACGTAGAGCCACGGCAGCCTGCGACGGACCGATCCCCTCAGGGGTCCCACCACCTGTTCGCCCACCACCCCCACCATCTTATACATGTCCTCCGTCGCCTCCTTCTCCAGCACGTCTACAACGTCATCCAGATGAATGACCCCCACCAGCAGCTCGGCGTCATCTAACACCGGTAGCTGGCCTATGTCATACTGCTCCATGATCCGGGCGCACTCCTCTTGGTCCCGGTCCGTAATCACCCAGATCGGTTGCTCGTCCATTATGTCCCGCACCTGCATCTGGGAGCGGGCCAGGGCCAGCCGGACCACGCTTATAGATCCCGTCATCCTACCCTCCGAGTCCACAACGAAGACAGAGCTGAGGGACTCCGTCTCGGGCGTGAACAGGCGCAGCACGTCCAGGGCGCTGCCCACGCTCAGGTCTCCCTGAAGGACCGGCTGCACCGGCCTCATGACGCCTCCGGCCGTGTCCTCATCGTACTGGAGGAGAGTCGTGACCTCCTCCGGTTCCTCCATCGCCTGAAGGACCTCTTCCGATTGCTCCTCCGGCAGGCGTTGTAGGATATCCGCCACCACGTCGGGCCTGGTCTCGTCAAGAATCTCCGGCAGCTCCGGGGCTGCTATCTCGCTCGATATCAGGGCCGCCTCTTCGGCATCCATGTATTCCAGGACATTCCCCACCTGTTCGGCAGACAGGAGCGACAGGAGCAGCTGCCTCTGCTCCTGGTTCCCCTCCAGCAACGCCTGGCCCTGGTCCCGGGAATGGAGCTGGCAGAAGACAGACGTGGCCTCCTCCCGATTGCCGTCCTCCAGCAACTGAAGGGTCAGTTGCTGGACCTCTTCCCGGTTTTCCAGTCCAGTTACAACCTCTTGACTTTCGATTTCAGAAGTCATGATCTAGCACATCCCCCGAGCCATCGACATAGATTTCTCACCTTTAATCATCGTGACAACAACGATTATCCCACGCCATAGCCAATTGGTTGAGTAGCAGCCCCGGGTAATACGGGCCCGTAGAAACAAAAAGGGATATACACGCGTTAACAACTTGGCTGGAGGGGAGGTTGATCCCGACACGTCCCGATACTCGGGACTCGGCGTCGGGGCACTCCACGTTTGGAGGAACTAACAGCTGGCGATACCAACTCTCGAGGCGGTGGAGAGCCCTTAGCCGGGGGTCCAGGGCCTGAGCCGGTACACTGTAGGCGTACGAAGAGGATTGAGCTCAGAACCCGGCTATGTCCTCGCCTCCGTCCACCCCGATCACCCCGCCGGTAATCCAGTGGGTCTCGCCCGTGGCCAGGGTGGCTATCGCCTCGGCCACGTCCTGGGGAGTGGTCATGCGGCCCCCGGGGTTGTTCTCCGAAGCGCTTTCGATCAGGGACTCGTGACCCGGTATCTTCCTGAGGGCCGGGGTATCGGTGATGCCCGCCCTTATGGCGTTGACGGTTATCCCCCGAGGCGCCAGCTCCAGGGCCAGCTGCCTGATGTGAGACTCCAAGGCCGCCTTGGCTGCCGACACAGCCCCGTAGCTCGGCACCACCCTATGGGCCCCCGCGCTGGTCATCGCGTAGACCCTGCCCCCCTCCCTCATCAGGCCCCGGTGCACCAAGTCTTGCATCCAGTACACCAGGCTGTTGGCCATCACGTCCAGGGTCATCTCCATCTGGTTCTGGGTCAGGGCGTCCTTGGGGTCGGAGGGCACGTAGGGCCTCAGGGTGCCGAAGGCCAGGGAGTGGACCAGCACCTTCACCATAGAGCCACCGGGGCCCTTGGCGAGGGTGTCTTGGACACGGTCCAGGACCTCCGTCCTCTTCTCTGGGCTTGCGGCATTGATATTGAAGAAATGGACCTGCCGACCCATGGCCTTTATCTCATCCACGACGGCCTGGGCATTGGCCTGGGTAACCCGCCGGTCCAGGTGCACCCCGAAGATATCAAGCCCCCTCCCAGCCAGGGCCAGGGAGCATGCAGCCCCGAAGCCGCTGGAAGCCCCCAGGACCAGGGCCCAATGGCCATCGCCACTTGTAGTCGAAGAACTCATAATCAGGTCGCCACCCCTCCGGCCGGGGGGCTCTTCCTCACTATCTCCACCGCAGCTCCTGAGAGGATGCTGCCCTTGATGGATACCTGGGGCTTCTTGACCCTCACTTTCACCTCTTCCACCCGGTATTCGGAGAGAATACGGGAGCTTATCTCCTGGGCCAGGGCCTCAATGAGATCGCGCCCGCGCCCCTCGAGCACTGCCTTGACCAGCCTGTAGACCTCGCTGTAATCGACGGTGTCCTTCAGGTCATCGGAGCTACCGGCCCTAGTTAGGTCGGTTGTAAGCTCCACATCGACGACGAACCTCTGGCCCCGGGCCTTCTCCTCGGGGCTGACGCCGTGGTAGCCGTAGAATACCATCCCCTCCAGGATGATCTTGTCCTGGGACATGGCTTGGCCTAAGTCTCGCCGGCGCCCGCCGCAGGAAGGCCAAGCCCCAGGTCCGAGGCCACCCCCTGCATCGCCTCAATCACCGTGGCGATGTGTTCGTCTATATCCACGCCCAACTGGGCGGTGCCGTTGATTATGTCCTCCCGGAGCACTCCCCTGGCGAAGGACTTGTCTTTCATCTTCTTCTTTACCGACTTGACCTTGACGTCCATAACGCTCTTGGAGGGCCGGACAAGGGCCACGGCGGTGACGAGGCCCGCCAGCTCATCGCAGGCGAATATCGCCTTGTCCATGTTTGTCTTTCGCTCCAGGCCCAGGTAATCGGCGTGGCACTGGATGGCGTAGATCACCTCCTCGGGGTAGCCACGCTCCCTGAGGATCTTGGACCCCTCCATCGGATGCTTGTCGGCCGTGGGATGGATCTCGTAGTCGAAATCGTGGAGCAGGCCGACAATTCCCCACACCTCCTCGTCCTCGTCGTACTTTCGGGCGTAGGCCCTCATCACGGCCTCCACCCCCAGGCCGTGCTTCCTCAGGCTATCGCTCTTAGTGTATTCGTAGAGTAGTGCGACCGCCTCTTCCCTGGTCTTCATACCTGGTCACCTCCACCGAGGACATGCCCGTTCATTCCAACGTGACCGAGCTTCGCCTTATCCCCGTCCTGAGCCTAAAGACTCTTGGCCTTCGCCGCCAGACCGGCGATGTCGGGGAGGCCCTTCTCGTAGACCTCCGCCAGCTTCACTTTGCCCTCCTTGTCCACCAGGAAGCAGGCCCGCTTTGTTATGCCCCTGTCGGTCATGATCCCGTACAGGTCCGCCACGGCCCCCTTGGGGTGGAAATCCGCTAGAAGGGGAAACCACAGGCCCCCGAGGGCGAGGTCGAACACCTTGTGAGCGAAGATGCTATCGATGCTCAGGCCAAGCACCTGGGTATCGGCATCATCGAATGCGCTTCGGGCCGCCCGAAGGGTGGCCAGCTCGGTGCTTCACCCGCCTGTGAAGTCGAGGATGTAAAAGGCCAGCAGCACCTTCTTTTCGCCTCGATACTGGCTCAGGGTGACCTTGTCGCCCTTTGTGGACTGAAGAGTAAAGTCTGGGGCCTCCTGCCCTACCTGGATCTGGTTTGCCATGCCAATTTCTCCTTGCATTAAGAGTTAATTTAGTCTCCGTGCCAAAAACCCGATGGAATGATAGCACACCTCGACCAGTGGGAACGGTAGATCAGGGTATCGCCTTCAAAAGGGCAGAAGGAAGCAGGCATGCCGTGGGGTTCATACGGGCCAGGGGCGCGCTGGCCCCAGGGTCCTATCCCCGCTGGTCTATGGAAACATACTCCAGGTCCATAGGCCCCACGTATTCCGCCAGGGGGCGGATCAGTATGTTTCGCTGGTGCTGCTCCACCACCTGCAAGGTCCAGCCGGGTATCCGGCCCATGGCAAACAGGGGAACGAACAGGTCATCGGGAATATCCAGCAGGTGATATATGGAGCCTGCGTAGAAGTCCACGTTCACGAAGACTCCACGCTTGCGATACGGCGCCATCGCCTCCTCGACCCCGATCAGTATCTGGTACCACTTGGGCTGGCCCATCTTCTCGCCCAGGGCCCTGGACCGGTCCCGCAGGTGCCGGGCCCGGGGGTCCTCGGCCTTGTAGACCCTATGCCCGAAACCCATAATCCTTCCGCCGTTGCGGAGCGTTTCCTTGACGTATTCAGCTGCCCGCTCCGGCTCCCCGATCTCCTCGGTCATGGTCTGGGCCGCCTCCGCCGCACCCCCGTGGGCCGGCCCCTTGAGCACGGCAATACCGGTCACCACGGCGGAGTGAAGGTCCGAGATTGTGCTGGCACACACCCGAGCGGCAAAAGCCGATGCGTTGGTCCCGTGCTCGGCGTGCAGGATGAAATCGACATCCAAGAGCTTGGCCTCGTCCTTGTCGGGCACCTCGCCACGAAGCATGTGCAGGAAGCTTGCGGCATGGCCGAGGCTGGCGTCAGGGGACACGGGCTCCTGGCCCTGTCTTATACGATGGTGCGCGGCTACGATGGTCGCCGCCTGAGATGTCAGCCTTATACCCTTTCGGATGGTTGCCTCGGTGGAGTTGTCTTTGACCTCGGGGTCGAAGGCCGAGAGGGCGGAGACCCCTGTCCTGAGGACATCCATGGGGTGGGCGGCCTGAACTGCCCGTATAACGTCATAAACGGCATCGGGGACCTGGCGGCTGGCCTTGAGCTGGTCTTCTAACTCCCTCAGCTGCTGGCGGGTGGGGAGATCTCCATACAGCAGCAGATAGGTGGTCTCTTCGAAGGTAGACTTCTCGGCCAAGTCGTGGATGTTGTAGCCACGATACAGCAGCTTTCCAACGGCGCCATCGATGAAGGACGCCTCCGACCTCTCGAAATAGACTCCCTTCAACCCCCGGTGTAGCTTGATCTCTTGCTCGGCCTCTGGCATATCCACCCCCTGAAGCGTAATACTCGGCTCAGCATCCCCAGACTCTGGCTATCGCGACGCTATCTATCCCGATTTGGGCTGAAAGGCCTGTTTTGGGCTGAAAGGCCTGTTTCGGGTTGAAAGGCCTGTTTCGGGTTGAAAGGCCTGTTTTGGGTTGAAAGGGTTCACCTCGCCAGGGGCCCGTGTCCTCCAAGACACGACGGTCCTCCTCCCCCCTGGCGATATGACGCAAGACATCAAGCACCCTAAAACCTATGACCAGTGTACCATTCATCGTGCCGAATACTCGACGCCCGCTCAACGATTCAGCACTTTAGCATCACCCCTTGGGGGTGTCAACAACGGCCAATGGAGAGCGTTTAACAACGCTTTCGACCATCCCCCCGTCCCCCTTCCTGGCCAGGAAGGGGGAGGAAATTAGTTTTGGTCCCGACAGGTCGGGACAAACCCCCTGTTCCGACGCCTAGTCCCGAGTATCGGGACGAGTCGGGACACTCTCCGTTTGGAGAAGCTTATTAAACAGCCTCGCCAATGCCAAGGGATTCAGGCATCGTCTGATGGCCCTCTTTACACCTGCGAAGGGGAGAGTGAATGCCTGTTCTGCCTGTCCCGAACTCGCAGTGGATCCGACTCAAAGGGAAAGAGTTACAGGGAGAGTAAGAAGCCTCTCCAGCGATATAACTCGAAGGCCCTGGAGGCCGCTTTCGGTTGACATCAAGCACCTTCCGATGTTATATTTTAATCCCCGCGCTCCGGTATACAGCGGGGGTTTGTGCGGTCATCTTAGGTCTGATAGCATCTGCTGACCAGCCCGGAGAGGACAGTTGGAGACTAAAGATTTTGTAGTGCGGTTTGCCGGGGAAGGCGGACAGGGGGTTGTGACCGCCGCCGCCGCCCTGGCCCAAGCAGCGGCCCAGGTAGGTTACCACGTCCTCACCTTCTCTACCTTCCCCTCTCAGATCAGGGGAGGGCCCACCTGGACCCAGGTAAGGGTATCCACCGCACCCATTCTCAGCTCGGGAGACTTCCTGAACGTCCTGGTGGCGTTCAACAAGGAGGCCTATGACACCCACAGGGACGAGGTACACGAGGATGGCGTAGTCATTTATAACTCCGGTGATTTTCAACTGGAATCCGACGGCCAGAGCTTCGGCCTCCCCTTCGCCGAACTGGCCCGGTCTACAGGCAATCTACGGTCTGCAAACTTCGTCGTGGTCGGGGCCCTGGCCCACCTGGTAGACATGCCCCACGAGTACCTGGCCGAGTTCAACAGGAAACGGTATACGCGCGGCCGGCCTAACGACCAGGAGATCATAGAGTCCAACAACAAGGCCCTTCTCCTGGGCCGCGAGGGGGCCGCCAAAAGCGGCTTTAGCCTGGGAACTCTGCCCCCCGCCGTCAAGCCGGAGATAGACCAAGTCCTCATAAACGGCAATCAGGCCCTCTCCATGGGCGCCATGGCCGCCGGCTTGAACTGCTTCATCGGCTATCCGATCTCACCGGCAACCGCCATCCTGGTGTTCATGGAGGAAAACCTGGTGGGTGAGGATAAGTTCGCCTACCAGGCCAGCTCGGAGCTTGAGTCCATCAACTCGGTGGTCGGGGCCGGTTTCGCCGGCAAGAAGGCGATGACCGCCACGGCCGGCCCCGGGTTCACCCTCATGGGCGAGGGCCTGGGCTTCGCCTGGATGGCCGAGATACCCTGCGTGGTAGTGGATGTCCAGAGGGGCGGCCCGGCCACGGGCCTGCCGACCAAGACCGAGCAGTCCGACTTTCTTACTGCCCTGCACCCCGGCCACGGAGACATGGAACTACCCGTCATCGCCCCAGGCGACGTGGAAGAGTGCTTCTTCGCCGCCATAAAGGCCCTCAACTGGGCAGAGCGATACCAGGGGCCGGTTATTCTTTTGAGCGAACACAACCTCTCCGAGAGGGCACAGAACATCCCCAGGCCCGACCTAGCCTCGGTGACGGTGGAAACCCGGCAAGTGTACAGCGGGGGCAACGGTTACCTGCGGTACGAAGCCTCCACCCTTTCGCCTATGCCCCTACCGGGCGGCCCGGGCTCCTACGTGGCCAATGCCAGCGAGCACGACCCTTACGGGGACTCCACCCATCGGCCCGACCGCCACGTCCAGATGACCCATCGCCGTTTCGACAAGATAAACCTCCTGGTGGAGGATGAATACGAATCCGAGAACGCGAACCAGCCTGTGGTGCTGCTCCCCTGGGGCGGCACCAAGGGCCCGGCTCGCGAGGCCTACAACCGGCTAATGGAAATGGGAGAGGAGCTGGGCTGGTTCTACACCATGAACCTCAACCCCCTGCCCCCCACCATGCTCGAAGAGTTGAAGCAGAAGGAGCTGGTGATAGTACCGGAGCTAAACTATCTGGGTCAGTTCTCCAGCTATCTCCGCTCCAAGGGTGTCAACGCCGAGTCCATTACCCAGTACACGGGCCTCCCATTCAAGGTCCACGACCTTATCCAGCGCATCTCTGAGCGAATTAAGACCCACACCGAAAGGAAAACACGGGTATGACGACGGCAAAAGGCGCACCGAAAGTAAAGAACCCAGAGTATGACTTCAAGTGGTGCCCCGGATGCGGTGATTTCGGGGTCCGGCGCGCCGTGGAGGTCGCCCTGAGGGAGCGGTCTATCCGAGACGAAGCCCCCATGACTGAGACCGTTATCGTTGCGGGCATTGGCTGTTCCGGCAACCTGCTGCACCTGTTCGAAGGCGAGCAACCCTTCGGCATTCACGGCGTCCACGGCAGGACGCTGCCCCAGGCCTTAGGCATCAAGATGGTCCGCCCCGAGCTCAACGTCCTCATAGTGGCCGGCGATGGAGACTTCCTCAGCATCGGTGGAGAGCACATCGTTCCCCAGGCCCAGAGAAATCTGGACATATGTGCGGTAATCATGGACAACGGGGTCTACGGGCTGACCAAAGGCCAGAGCTCACCCACCTCCGAGCTGGGCATGAAGACCTCCAGCACTCCCTATGGAAAGATCGAAGGCTCAGTTAACCCATTGGACCTGTACCTCACCAGCGGCGTTTCCTTCATCGCATCAGGATTCTCCGGAAAGCCCAAGGAACTGGCCAAGCTCATCGTTCAGGGAATGGACCATAAAGGTTTCGCCATCGTCCATATCCAGTCTCCCTGCACCGAATACAACGACACCTTTGAGCTGCTAAAAGGCAACCCCAAGACGGGCATTAAAGGCGCCCTCTGGTACCTGCCGGAGGACCACGACCCCTCGGACAGGGATGCCGCCTACCAGGCGATACATCACCCCGGAATCCCCGTCGGACTGGTGTACCAGGACCCGGACTCGGTGCCCATGCAGCAGCGTCAGGATGAGCTGAAGGAACGGGCCAAATCCCCCACCGTCGATGAGCTCATGGATAACTTCAGCGTATAGGGGCCGCACCGGGATAGCCCGTAGACCTTTCCCCTCTGAAGCTAGGCCGAAGACAGGAATAGGGCCGCTGCAAAGCGGGTCTATTCGTTTACAGGATGAACAGCGCCATCCATACCTCGGCCCCGGCCACCAGACCGGGGCGCGTGCTCAACCTGGGAACCATCGGATATGAAGATGCCCTGGCCCTGCAGGTATCTCTGCGAGACCAGCGAATCGCCGGATCGATCCCAGATACCCTGATCCTCCTGGAGCACCCTCCCGTCATTACTGTGGGACGCTCTGGCAACACCGAGAATGTGCTTGTCTCCGATGCGGTTCTGAAGGAGAACGGTATCGAGCTGTATCACACCAACCGGGGAGGAGACGTCACCTACCACGGCCCCGGACAGCTTGTCGGCTATACCATTCTGGACCTCAAACCCTACGGCCTGGACCTTCGGCTCCATCTCCGCAGGATAGAAGAGGTGGTGATACAGGCGCTGAAGGCGTTCGATATCCAGGCCACCCGGGTACCCGGTTTCACGGGCGTCTGGGTCAAGGATGAAAAGATAGCCTCCATCGGTCTCCACATCAAACGTTGGGTCACGATGCACGGGTTCGCCCTGAACCTGCAGCCCCAACTCCAGCACTTCTCCTTCATCCACCCCTGTGGCATCAGGGACAGGTCCATGACTTCTATGGAGCGACTCCTCGGCCATCTTGTAGAATCCGACCTGGTCAGGAAGGAGCTTGCCGCCGCCTTCGGTGTGGTCTTCGATCTTGCTCTGGAGGAGGAGTCGGCGCGTCATGCTGTTACTTAACGGCTGGCTTTCTCGCAGACTAAGAGCAGATGAGCCTGCGCCCTTCTTCATCATAGGTATTCAAGGGCCAAAGCCCCTTGAAGGGGGACCAATGAGTATCCAGATCGCTATTCGGGGAATTCCACTATTAGCCAGCCCTGCTCCCCTTTGAATTTAGCTTCATTTATATTTCATGTTTTTGGGAGTCATTGTGGTTCAGGGACAGGCGTTGGCGACAGGGTCTAGGGCATCGGTGAGAAAGGTAGCTTGACTAATTAGGTACACTTGTTCTAAAATATGTTTTAAACATGTCTTGTACAAAATTGATCACAAATTGTCAAGCTTATTAATTGACTTTTGTCAAATGAGCTCCTTAAACTCACGTAAATCTACATATAGGGGGCAGACTACACATGGTGAAAGAAAGCAATAAGATAGAGATAAAAGCTATAAAGTTACGTTACACGGAGTTAAACGACGGTCTTACGGAGAAGGAAGTTGAGATACTCCTCGAAGTTGAAGGGCGTATTATTTCTCTATTTGTACCATTGAATAAAGTGGACCTCGATAATGGAACTGTTCTGTTAATGGAAGTTGAACGCTCCGGTAATTCAGTTATTATCGAGTTGCCAGGCGAACCACTAAACACCGGTCGCAGGCTTGAAGTTAATGGGAGTTGGTTGGAAGGTGCGGTTGTTGCTTGAGACTTGCTGCAAGCGAGATTATCGAGGAGATTGGCGCGGGCAAATTGGTCTTCGATCCGCCTGTCGATCCCAGATTAATCGAAGCGAGTTCAGTAGACTTATGCCTTTCAGAAACATTCTACGTATTCGAGAATGTCTTTAAAGCCCAAAAAGGAGCAGGGGTAGAGAGTTACCTAGACCTAGCAACATATACTTGGTCTAAGTTTATTGACCAATTCGGCGAAAAGACAAAGGTGCCAACCAATGGTCATTTTGATATACCGCCAAACCAACTTGTCATTGGTTTCACTAAAGAATCGGTAACATTACCTCAACATCTTGGTGGGAGAGTCGAAGGTAAGAGTAGCAACGCAAGAATTGGATTATTTGTACACATCTCCGCACCAACAATCCATCCAGGCTTCGACAATCAGATCAGCCTCGAATTCTATAATGTAGGCCCCATTCCCATTAGAGTATAT